>JAJZLW010000003.1 GCA_021850505.1 Thermoplasmata archaeon | reverse complement strand
GCCCGACCGGATTCGAACCGGTGACCTCCTCCGTGTCAGGGAGACATCATACCGCTAGACTACGAGCCCTCAGCAAAAACGCTTTCTGCTGTATGTCTAATGTTAATTTATTTTTTTGGTAGAAACATTTGCTGAATTATTAACAATTTTCGAGCAACTGGGTAAACTCCTTAAAGGTTTCAAGTTATAAAATCCAAATTAACGATACCTTCAAATGTATTTTAAATGCGATTGGTATTATTGGCCACGAAAAATCTGTTAATGCTGCATGGTGGAGTAGGTGGCCAGCCTCAACACTCAAGCATTTTAGATACGTATGCTAAAGAATCAATACTGAGGAAAAGTGCAATTGACGCAGTCGTTGATTCAGTTGTTAAAATGGAAGATAACCCCATCTTCAATGCAGGTACTGGATCATATATGCGTATAGACGGCAGCATTCAAATGGATGCAGCGGTAATGACAGAAAGCGGATTGGGGAGCGTTATTGCAGTTGAAAAGATCAAGAATCCGGTGCTCCTTGCAAGGGATGTTATGGAGAAGACCCCACATTTAATTATGAGCGGGGACGGAGCTATCAGGCTTGCAAGATTCCTCGGATATCCCGAGTATAATCCTGTGACGAATAAAGCTATTGAGCAAATGGAGAAATACAGATCCACGAAATCAGAAAGAGATGTTGATAATGAAAGGTACCGATCACTCAAAGCAATGGGTGACATTTCGCCGCTTGAAAGATCCACAGACACGGTGGGAGCAGTTGCATATATCAACGGGAAATTTGCAGCCGCAGTTTCAACAGGTGGTGCCACACCTATGCTGAGAGGAAGGGTTGGAGATTCACCCTTACCAGGTTCCGGGATTTACTGTGGTAATAAGGGTGCAGTCGTTGCCACAGGTTATGGTGAGGAAATAATCAAGCACCTCTTATGTTACAGGGTTTATGAAAGGATAGGTTCAGATGATCTGTCAAATATAATGCAGGATCTAACAGTAGATTTTAAAGGCCCGGTTGGACTCATTGCTGCTTCAGCTACAGAATGCAAATCCTATTCCAACAAGCCTATGCCGGTTGGTTATTTTGAGAGAAATGAATAGGTGAATAATGATCATTTATATTTATCGAGTAAGCATGGTGTCTGATAATGGACTTCCTTAAAGTAAAAACAATGCAGTTCCCAAGGGAGGTAGTTGCAGGTCATGGCGTCCTTCATGTCATACCCGAACTGATATCGAGGGAATTCAAGCGTGGAAAGGTTGCCATCATATCGGGACAGAAAACCTATGAGATGGCTGGAAGAGACGTGGAGAACTTCCTTGTGGAAGCAAATTTTGATACAGAATCCTACAAGATTAAGGATGTAACCGAACAGGATGTTACAGAGTGTTTCGAGCATTTCAAGGATAAAAAAATTGCAATTGTAATAGGAATCGGCGGCGGATCAAAAATCGATGCAGCAAAGCTGGTGGCATTCAGGCTTAAGGTGCCAATGGTAAGCGTTCCAACCACGGCAAGTCATGATGGAATAGCCTCTCCACGGGCAACAATCAAGGGCCCGGGTGTGGTTCTTTCTCAGGAGGCAGCCATGCCAATCGCAATTGTCGCGGATACATCAGTAATGATAAAGGCACCATACAGGTATATGGCATCGGGTGCAGGAGACGTTATCTCAAACATAACTGCAATTATGGACTGGAAGCTTGCAAACCGACTAAATGGAGAGGAATTTTCAAGTTCGGCGGCCGCACTGGCTGAATATGCATCCAAGGAATTGATAGAGAAGGCGCATCTTGTTGCAGCCGGCGTTGAGGAATCTGCGTGGCTGGTTACAAAGCAGATCCTGGCATCAGGCACAGCGATGGCAATCGCTTCATCGTCAAGACCGGCGAGTGGATCCGAGCATCTGTTTGCGCATGCGCTTGAGCTCTATGGGCCTGGAAAAACGATGCATGGTGAACAGTGCGCCATGGGCTCCCTGCCATCCATGTATTTACACGGTGGAGACTGGCAGATGCTGGCAAACACTTATAAAAAGATCAATTTATCAACTCATGCAGAGGACTATGGTATATCCGAGGAAAATGCAATAAAGGCCTTAATGAAAGCTCATTCAATCCGGCCTGAGAGATTGACTATACTTGGAAATACTGATCTTAGTTACTCTGCAGCGAGAAAAGCACTGGAAATAACTGGTATAATAGGGTGATTTATTGGCAAAGATATCTCTAATAGGACAGGATCTTGCGAAAGAAGGTCTGGAATTCGAATTCGTCGGCCCTCTGGTCGGATGTTCACCATGCGCGATCAGGAATGTGTGTTTCAACCTTGAACCCGGAAAGAACTATCGGATAACCAAGGTTAGGGACAAACTGAACAACTGCTTCGTTTTCAGGGGTGACAAGGTAAAGACAGTTGAAGTCGAGGAGATAGGAACAACACTGACAATGCAGTTTGGGCGTTCCCTGCAGGAAGGTTCCACAGTAACAACAAGATCGATGAAATGCGATTACATCACATGCAAATACATCGAGACCTGCAACCTCATGCACATGAAAGAGGGAAGAAAGGTCAATGTGAAGAAACTTGTTGAAAGGGTGGAATGTCCAAAGGGCTTTGACATAAGAAAAGTTGAGGTATCCCTGGATTAGAGGGATCATTTGTCATTCAAGATAGGCCTAATTGGCAAGCCAAACGCAGGAAAGTCAACGCTTTTTTCTGCAATAACAGCTACAGAAGTTGAGATAGCCAACTACCCTTTCACGACAATACAGCCGAACATAGGAACATCCTTCATTATACGGGACTGCCCTGAAGTGCTGATCCACAAAAAATGCACACCCAACCATGGGAGCTGCATGAATGGAAAGAGGCTTATCCCTGTCCAGGTGGTGGATGTCCCCGGGCTGATAGAAGGTGCCAGCGAGGGCAAGGGTATGGGAAACCAGTTTCTGCAGAGCGTTACGGATGCTAATTCACTGATTCTTGTTTTTGATGCGAAGGAAGCTGTCTCCAGTACGGATCCGGAAGGTTCAATCAGCAATGAAATTCATGACATAAAACAGGAGATAATCCGCTGGTCCTCCGGTATAATAGAAAGAGACTGGGAGAAATTTGCAAAAAAAGCAGATTCAACAGATGAAAGGGTTGAAAAATCCCTGATCAGGAAGGTCGGCTACCTTGGTATTGATGAAAAATCAATTCATGAGATACTTCAGATTGGGTCCTTGCCACAAAAGCTTTCCATCTGGGATCATGACACAATAGTGAGTTTTTCAGAGATCCTTTTCAGCAGGATAAAACCTGTAATTCCTTTAGCAAATAAAGCCGATTTGCTTCAGAGAGATGAATTAATGACGATAAAAAAATCATTTCCTGAGATCGATCTTGTATCAGCCGAATATGAACTCGCACTCCAGAGGGCTGTCAGCCACGGCATAATAAGAACAAGGATACCACCGTTCGATCCAACCGATAAGGCAACCCCGGCCCAGAAAGAAGTCCTGGAGAAAATCGGTTCATTTTTGCAATCTGAGGTTATATCAAGACCTTTCGACATTCTGGGAAAAATAGTTCAGGACATTCTGGATCTTATAACGGTCTATCCTGTTTACGATGAAACTACATGGTCTGACAGGAACGGAAACATCCTGCCGGATGCATTCCTCTTAAAAAAGGGATCAACGCCATTGGATCTTGCATTCATGGTGCATTCAGAAATAGGCGAAGGATTCATCAGGGCGATTGACTGCAAAACAAAGATGGTCATCGGGAAAGATCATGAGCTGAAGGAAGGGGATGTTATCCGGATAGTCTCGAAGACAAAATGATGATCAGGACTGAAAGGATTCTCCCCAGGTCCTGAGCGCATCGAGAACAGGCTTCAATGCCTCGCCTTTCTCAGTCAGTGAATACTGCACAAGGAAAGGCTGTGTGTTGATTATCTTTCTTATGATGATATCATTCGCCTGCAGATTCTTGAGCACCCTTGACAATGTCTTCGAGTTCAGTCCGTCAACAGTTTTGAGAAGCTCGTTAAAACCCATTGGCTTCTCCGAAAGATACCGGATGATAATCAGGTTCCAGAGACCGCCAATATTCTTTATCGCTGAAACTATCGGGCAGTTCACATGCTCTTTTAATGCCTCAAAAGACATCGCATTAGATTGCATCAATGACACCTCATATCATGTAAGTAGCAGAAGGTATTTTAATGTATCTATTATACCTGATTGCAAAAAGTAATTTTGTATGGTGAAATAAATATGCAGGTAGAAGAGACTTGGAAAATGGATCAGGTTCACTCCAGCGTGGAGTTCAGCGTGCGGCACATGATGATATCGAACGTCAAGGGACATTTCAAGAAATTTGATGTTGTCTTTACAGGTTCCCCGGATAATCTGGAGGCGTCCAAGGTGAGAGTTGAGATCGATCCTCTCAGTATAACAACGGACGAGGAAAAGAGGGATGCGCATCTGAGGTCTCCGGATTTCTTTGAGGCGGACAAATACAGATCACTAACATTTGAATCCACAAAGATAAAACATCTCTCCGATGAGGACTATGAAATATCCGGAAATCTCTCGATAAAGGGAATAAACAAGGAGGTCAAACTCAGGGGAACGTTTGAGGGTAAGATCAAGGATCCCTATGGAAAAGAGAGATTCGGAGCAACTGTTACCGGGGAAATAATAAGGGAAGAGTTTGGATTGAAATGGAACAGTGTTCTTGAGACCGGCGGTGTCATGGTCGGTTCAAAAGTTAAATTCGAGGTACATGTGGAAATGGTATTATCAGAGGATAAACAGAATCAATAAAAGTAAGAATATTTTTATAAGCATTGATTCCCCTTATTATTCCAATCAATCTTTTTTGAATGGAATGGATATCTTAAATAGTTATGAAAATATCCCGAAGGCACTAACAATTTCATGATTTAGTAGGGTGATATATTGGCAAATGGTCAAAATGCTGGAGACAAGCTCGCGAAGGGAAGAAGCAGGTTCAGGTGGTCAGATCGGGACTACAAAAGAAGAGTCTTACAGCTCAAGAAAAAGAGTGATCCTCTAGAGGGTGCACCCCAGGCGAAGGGCATAGTTATTGAAAAAGTCGGTATAGAGGCTAAACAGCCAAATTCCGCAATCAGAAAATGCGTGAAGCTCCAGTTGATTAAGAATGGAAGGCAGATCACTGCTTTTGCACCAGGTGACGGCGCAATTAACTACATTGATGAACATGATGAAGTGGTCGTCGAAGGAATCGGCGGAAGAATGGGGAGGAGTAAAGGCGATATCCCCGGTGTAAGATACAAGGTTGTCAAGGTTAACGGCATATCCCTCCGGGAGCTTGTAAAAGGCAGAAAGGAGAAGACGGTGAGATAATGGAAACAAAGGTTTTCGGTCTATATTCAGTTAATGACGTTGCTGTCCATGATCAAAGTTTGACAAAATACATCAATCTATCATCAGGTCTGAACCTTCATGGTGGAGGAAAATACAGCAAGTCACCTACTGGAAAAAATATCAGTACGCTGGAGAGACTTCTCAACAATCTTATGAGAAGCGAGAAGTGGACTGGAAAGAAGTACAGCGCTTACAGGGTCATGAGGGAGTCTTTTGAGATCATTGCCGCAAAGACAAAGGAAAACCCGATCCAGGTTATGGTCAACGCGATCGAAAACGCTGCTCCCAGAGAAGAGGTCACAAGACTGAGATATGGTGGCGTTGCAGTTCCAAAGGCGGTGGATGTATCACCTGCGAGACGAGTCAGCGTTGCAATCAGGAACATTGCTATTGGGGCTACGAATGCATCATTCAAGAGCAAAAAACCCATAGCCCAGTGCCTTGCTGATGAGTTGATGCTTGCCTCCAGGAACGAGAGTGGATCTTTCTCGGTGAACAAGAAAGAGGAAATTGAAAGGATTTCGGCATCCGCCCGTTAAATTAATCATTCAACCCATATCATTTTCAACTTCAATATCTTGAATCTCACATTGAAGTATCTATTCAGGTTCCAGAAATTGTACTTTATATCATTCGAATCTTAATTTTGCTTAAATTGTCTTTAACTTTACTCCTGAGATTCATATTTTTTCTCCATTACGTAATCGTCTTCTTCGATTCTCTTTACATTAAAGTCTTGCTTGATATAAAATGAAAAACCTATCTCATTCCTTCTATGTAGATATAGAGTGCATTCAGCAACACCCATCTTTTTCATAATTTTCTCCGCTTCCATTAGAAGTGATTTTCCAAGACCTATGCGCGTATATTCTGGTTTCAGATATAAGCGAAGTAGCACTGCTTTTCTATTCTCTACTTTCAGTTCGATGAAACCAGTTAACTTCGAATCTATAAATGCTACCAAGAAAATTACTTCAGGATCGGTTTTAGATTTTTTTTATTTCTCCCAGAAGGCTTTCTCTGGAATAATATTCCCTTATCCAGTTATCAATGAAATCTTTTCTATAAATTTCCCTATATGTCCAGTTCCAGGAATCACTTGCGACATCAATCAGTGCATCAACATCTTCTGTTGATATTTGCCTTACAAAAGTCTTCATTTATAGATCGGCTCCGTAGATTTATAACGCTCTCAAATAATGGAAGAGATCAAATCATATCAAAACCATTTTGTTTTATGACATTGCATTCTATTTTCAAACAAAAGTGTTTAGCTTATTCAAGTATTCAAAACTTCCCGCTACTTCGAGCGATAAATGTGAAATAAATTCATTGGATAATCTATTATCCAGACAGATGGGTTATTTTTTCATGCCCTCAACGATCTTTGGAACAATCTGGAACAGATCTCCAACTATACCATAATCGCACTCTTCAAAAATGGGGGCTGATTTGTCCTTGTTGATTGCAATCACAACTTTAGAGCCCCTCATTCCGGCAATATGCTGAATCTGGCCGGATATACCCAGGGCAATGTATACCTTTGGTCGCACCTTCTTCCCGGACAAACCCACCTGCCTGTCCTCACTGAGCCAGTGATAATCCAAACAGACGGGTCTGGAGCCAGCTACAACCCCATTCAGCACTGCTGCAAGTGGTTCTACAACGGATAATCCTTCCTTGTTTCCTATCCCTCTGCCAACGCTTACTATGGCCTGGGACTTTTCTATGTCAACCCCACCCGTGTTCTTCTCCTCAACTGAAACCATGCTTATCTTCGAAGGCTTAAGAGGAAGTTTCTCGGCCTGTGAAGCATTGTCGGCTGGAGAAAATTCGGAAATGCCTGGAACAAATGTGAATATCCTGGCATCCGACTCCTCCTCAACTATCGATTTACCTCCATAGAAGAATCTTTTTGTCCTCACACTGTTACCATCTAAAACGAGTGAATTTATTTCTGCCACCGCTTTTATTCCTGTCTTTCCGGAAACAAGACCTGCAATATCTCTTCCATTAACGGTCGATGCAAAGAATGCATGGGTATACTCACCAGATTTCATTTTCTCCGATATAAGATCAGAAATGGAATCGGTCCTGTTAGAATCGTCAAGAAGAAAAATCTTTCTCACACCGCTGTTTTGCAATGATTTTGCTGAATCGCCCTGTGTGATAACGTCAACGGTTCCATTTTTCCTCAAAAGGGATATAATCGGAAGCAAAAGCTGCTGTTCATCAGAGAAAGCAATAAAATTCATCTTATCTCCTCCTTTAGTACCCTAACTACCTCTGCTATTCCCTCGTCAGGTTTTTCGAAAATTTTCCTCTTTCTTTCACTCTTCGGGGCTGTATTTGATATGATCTTGGTATATTCACCCGCATCCAAACCCACTGCTTCGACAGGTATCTGTTTTCTGCCTGCTGCCATTATCTGCATAACTGGTGGAAGCCTTGGCTCGTTTATCTCCTGTGCTACAGAAACAATCGCCGGGAGATCACCCTCAACAAGGACATTCTTGCTTTCAAGTAATTTCTTGACCTTTATCCTTCTATCCGCAAGCTCAATTTTTACTGCGTTGCCTATTACATTGTAGCCCAGAAGAGCCGCAAGGTTTCCAGGTAGAAGACCGGTGTATGAATCTGCTGACTGATTACCAAGGATAATTATATCATGCGGTAATTTTTTTATTTTTTCTGATAATACTTTTGCAGTGAACATCGGGTTGTTGCCTTTGTACCCTGTTATTACCAGCCCATCGTCGACCCCCATGGCATAAGCTTTTTTCATAACTGGAACTGTTTCCTGTGTTCCAAATATTAGTGCTGTCACCTTTCCACCATATTTTTCCTTAAGCCTGACTGCTTCCTCAACCGAATTCTCACTCAGGGTCTCAATACGCAGCGGGATGTTCTTGGTATCGATCAACCCATTTGCATCGGCCCTTATCTGTTCTATATCCGGTATCACTTTTACACAAACTATAATGTTATAAGGCATATCTTACCAATTCCTGCAACTAACTTGCACATCTGTAATTTCTTCATCAGGTTAAATTATTTGCATTTAACATATCAGGTTGATAGAGTATCTTTG
This sequence comes from Thermoplasmata archaeon, assembly GCA_021850505.1. The sequence goes on along the minus strand of JAJZLW010000003.1, from coordinate 4,651 downwards.
AATGTATTTCATTTGCCTGAATCTGCCATGTTTATTTCCTGAATTGCACTAAAGCACTGTGCTAAATCTTTCAGAAAAAGATATGATCTTCCGTTATTATAGCGAGATGAGAGATAAGGGAGGCACAGTTTTTGACAAGGCAGAGGGCGTATGGAAATCATTTTCATATGAACACGTAAAATACATACTTGCTCATGACGAATTGTTCTCATCCGATCCCAGAAGCATTCACAATCATGAATCATATTCAGCCGGAGGGATAAGTTTCATCACCATGGACAATCCAGATCACAAGGAAATGCGGAATATAACTGCTCATCATTTTCTACCTTCGACGATTTCAAGAATGAAGGATTCAATCCATGCGACTTCATCAGGCCTGCTTTCCAGGATGGACGGGAATTCAGATTTGATATCAGAATATGCCATTAACCTTCCAGTGACTGTAATATCAGAAATGCTTGGTATTCCTGAGGACAAGAGATCTGGTTTCAAGGAGTGGTCAGATTTCATCATAGGCAACAGGACAGGTCCTGGTTTCATGGAACTGAACCAAAAAATGATCTCGGTGCTCGCAACGCTCCTTCAAAAAAGCGATGGAGACAGTCTGCTGTCACTCATTAACAGGGGCATTTTCCATGGAAACCCACTCAACATGAAGGAGAAGATAGAATACGTAATGCTCCTGATAATAGGGGGCAATGAAACAACGACAAATCTTATTGGAAACATGCTCCGGATATTAAGCGATTATCCTGACATGCAGAATGAGTTAAGGGAAAACAGAAGAGGAATCAGTGAGTTTGTTGAGGAAGCCCTGAGATTCTATTCCCCAATACAGTTCCTGCCGCACAGGTTTGTCAGTGAGGATACCGAAATTGATCATATCAGGCTAAAAAGAGGTGACCAGATATTTGTATATCTTGGATCTGCAAACAGGGATGGATACTTTTTTGAGAACCCTGATTCATTCCTACCCCACAGAAAGGATAACAGACATCTGGCTTTTGGAAACGGTATCCACATGTGCATAGGCGCTCCCCTTGCGAGACTGGAAGCAGGTATAGCACTCGAAGGCCTCTTAGATAAATTTCAAAAGATTGAGATAGATCATTCCATGACAATACTGATTGAAAACCCAATGGTTTATGGATTCGAATCTATGCATCTTAAAAGGTTAGCTTTATAATTTACAAATTTCAAAGAAACGATATTTATGAACCATGCGAATATACAGTTACGTGAGACCAGACTATGTAAAGGTCAGCATACCTTCAGGTCCGAATTACAGCAAAATTAAGGGCTCGCTAAGAGAAAGATCTCTTTTCACTGTATGTGAAGAGGCGAGATGCCCTAATATCGCTGAATGCTGGGATTCTGGAACAGCAACATTCATGGTGATGGGGGGTAATTGTTCCCGGGGATGCAGGTTTTGCTCGGTAACACATGGGAACATGATGCCACTCGATCCAGATGAACCTTTCAAGGTAGCTGAATCCGTAAAGGAGATGGGTCTCAGATTTGCTGTAATTACATCGGTTGACAGGGACGATCTGCCTGATCAGGGAGCTTCTCATTTCGCGAAGGTAATAAAGGAGGTTAAAGCGATCGGCGTAAAGGTAGAATCTCTAATCCCTGATTTTCAGGGGAGAATCGATTTGATCGATCTGATCGCTGAAACAAGACCTGAAGTTATTTCACACAACATTGAAACTGTCAGGAGGCTTACAGGATCCGTTAGAGATCCAAGGGCAGGTTATGATCAGTCCCTTTCCGTTCTTAGATATATCAAAGACTCCAATCCAGATCAGATAACCAAATCCTCAATCATGCTAGGATTAGGGGAGTCTGATCATGAGGTGACAGAAACCCTTCATGATCTCAAGGTTGCAGGGGTCGATATAGTCACATTGGGACAGTATCTCAGACCTTCCAAAAAACAGATTGAAGTTGTTGAATACTGTCCAGCATCGAGATTTAAGATGTTTGAAGAGATTGGGTATGAGATCGGTTTCCAGTACGTCGCATCTGGACCACTGGTAAGGTCATCATACAGGGCAGCTGAAGCGTGGGTTAGCAGGAGGATTGAAAATGGAGCAGGAAAAAAAGGAAAAGAAATCGTCGGATAAGCCGTTATACATTAGGGCCTTCGCGGCTATGGTTATATCCAGGACGCTTGACAAGAAGATTGTGAGTGCTCAGAGGCAGGGAAGAGTGGGCTTTTATACGCCAACAATGGGACAGGAAGCCCTCCAGATCGGAGCCTCAATGGCACTGGAGAAGGATGATCTTGTCTACGGATATTATAGGGATGTTCCTCTCATGCTTCACAGAGGTGTTCCAATGGAAGCAATAATAAACCAGATCATGGGAAATAGCGCTGACACTGCCAAAGGAAGGCAGATGCCAAGTCACTATTCAAACAAGCAGTTCAATTTTATGTCCGTTCAGAGCCCGGTAGCCTCAAATCTGCCGCCTGCAACCGGAGCCGCTTATGCTCTTAAATACAGAAAAATGAAGAATCTAGTTCTAACGACTTTCGGAGACGGTGCATCCTCAACTCCGGATTTCCATGCTGCGATGAACATGGCTGCCGTATTCAAACTACCGGTTATTTTCCTGTGTGAAAACAATGGTTGGGCCATTTCGCTTCCCGTAGAACGCCAGACTTTGGTTGAGATATCACAGAAGGCAGCTGCTTACGGAATGCCAGGAGTCAAGGTCGACGGAATGAATTTTGTAGAGGTGTACAAAACATGCAGGGAAGCCATGCGCAACGCTAGAGCAGGCAAGGGACCAACATTGATAGATGCACTGAGCTACAGAATGGGTCCGCATTCCACATCTGATGACCCATCCAAATACAGAAAGGATGAGGTTACAGAGGGAAGCGAGAAAGATCCAATTGTGGTTGCAGAGAAAATACTCATAAAGATGGACTACGCTGACGACAAGCTACTGGAAAAAATAAAGGCAGAGGCTGTAAAGACTGTCGATGAGAAGTTCGATGCGTGTGAAAAGATACCTCCGCCAGATCCAATGACAGCTTTCACTGAAGTATACAAGAAGACCTCATGGATGGTTGAGGAGGAGGTTAAGAATATACTATGACAACAAAGGCAATGAACATGGTACAGGCTCTGAATTCCGCGCTTGACAACCTCATGAAAAAGGACGATCGCGTGATCCTCCTTGGCGAGGATATTGGTGTTGATGGTGGTGTTTTCAGGGTTACTGACGGGTTACTGGCAAAATATGGTCCAGAAAGAGTCCTTGACACCCCGCTTGTTGAGTTGGGCATTGTTGGAATGGGGATCGGTATGGCCATACAGGGCCTCAGACCAATACCTGAGATACAGTTCCAGGATTTCATTTACACAGCTATGGATCAGATAATAAACCAGATGGCCAAGCTGCGTTTCAGGTCGGGAGGAGAATATACCTGCCCTCTAGTCTTGCGAACGCCATATGGCGGCGGCGTCAAGGGAGGTCTCTACCATTCACAGAGCGGCGAGACATATTTTGCCCACACAGCAGGTCTTACCGTCGTAACGCCGTCTAACCCTTATGATGCCAAAGGTCTCCTGATATCAGCTGTTGACTACGAGGACCCAGTCATCTTCCTGGAGCCAAAAAGGTTATACAGGGCCCAGAAACAGGATGTTCCCGAGGATATTTACACTGTACCGATTGGGAAGGCAAATCTTGTCCATGAGGGCACGGATCTTTCAATAATAACTTATGGTTCAATGGTTCCGACAGTCCTTGACACAGTGACAAAGAATAACCTTAACGCAGACGTCCTTGATCTGAGGACGTTGCTTCCATTTGACAAGGACGCAATTATGTCATCCGTACAGAAGACGGGGAGGGTCGTGATAGTGCATGAAGCACCGCGAACCCTCGGTATGTCTGCCGAGATATCGGCGACTATAACTGAGAGGGGAATAGACTACCTTTATGCTCCAATCCTTCGGGTTACAGGACCAGATACACCATTCCCGTACAGGCTTGAGGAATATTATATACCAAATGAAAAGAGAATTATGAATGCAGTTAACAAAGTAATGGAGAGTGCTTGAATGTTTGAGTTTAAATTACCTGATATTGGTGAAGGCGTAACAGAGGGTGAACTTGTCAAATGGCTGGTCAAGGAAGGTGATTCAATCAGGAAAGAACAGGAGATGGTGGAAATAATGACCGACAAGGTAACCGTGAAGATACCATCGCCTGTGGAGGGAAAAGTATCGAAGCTTCTTTTCCCAGAGGGTAAAGTTGTGAAGGTTGGCGAAGTCCTGATCCAGATCGATGACGGGAAAACTGAGGTATCAACCAACATTCAGGTTTCTGGATCCGAAACACCTCCAAAGCAGCAGGAGCCAGCAGTGCCCAAGCCTCAGCAGGTATCGCAACAGGCTGAGCGGAGAGCTGAGGCCGTCGTTGAGATGAAAGACGAGGAACACAGGAGCATTTCAAAGGTACTCGCTTCTCCAGCGATCAGAAAACTGGCACGCGACCTTGGTGTTGATATATCAAGGATCAGGGGGACCGGTCCGAACGGTCGCCTGCTGGAGGAAGATGTAAAGAGATACGCCAACATGAAAAATCAGAAACCTCAGGTACAGAAAGAGGCTCCCCCACCTGCATCCAG
>JAJZLW010000157.1 GCA_021850505.1 Thermoplasmata archaeon | reverse complement strand
CATCGAAAGTATGATATTCTCTTTGCGCATTGTATATTATCAGATGTTCCTGAACAGATTGAATGAGATTTCCAGGTTAAAGCAGATTTATGCAAGGGGCGACAAACAACTTGTAATAGTTTTTGGCCCACACGGTTCTGGAAAAACTGAACTCCTTAAGCAGGTTATACCACAAACGAGATATATCTACCTGGTGCCTACTGGATATAATCAGAGAGACCTGGTCCATAACCTGTGGATTCAGGTTAAAAGATATGACAGTAATATCAATCGCAAGGAACCGGAAACCCCAAGGGATCTATTTCTTGTCCTCCAGGAGATGGCAGTTTTAAGCAGGCTTCTTGTTGTTATAGATGAATTCGATTTTGTACAGAAATTTGAGCCTTCTTTTATACATGATTTCAGGATGTGGTGGCTCGGGCTGAATGTTTCGGCTAATCTGATGATAGTGCTCATCTCACCTGTCTCAAGCGTTTTTGATTCAATTTCAAGAAGGGATAAGCCTGATAGCGTTCTTCCAGACCTAGTTATCAATTTAAGTTATATCCAGTACAAAGACAGTCTTCCCTTAATGGCGGGTTTTCTTCCAAAAGATGCTGTTGCAACCTACGCCGTGTTTGGAAAATATCCTCTAACATTATCGAGAATTTCAGGGGAAGGATACCTGGTGGATAGAATTAAAAGTGAGATACTGCATCCAGTGGGCTATCTTTTTGACCTGCCACTGAAAAGGATAAGCGACATGGGTAAATATATGAACAAGGCTAAATCCATTCTGGAAATGATATCAAAGGAAATATTTACCTCTGAGGAAATCGCAAAATCCTTGAGTGGAGAAAGGGAGGAGGTATCGAATATAATATCAAAGGTATTGTATCCCAATGGTCTGATCGAAAAGAAGAGACCGGTACTTGATTCCGTGCATGGCAGAAATTTCAAATATTTCATAGAAGATAATTTCAACCGATTCTGGTTCAAATTTGTTTCACAATACAGGAATGATCTTCTGCTCGGAGACTACGAAACTACAGTATCTTCCATTATGGCAGGATTAAATGATTTTGTTGCCCCAGTCTTCTCTGAAATTGCCCTGCAGCACCTATCCATGATATCAGGTGTAAATTACAACCATAAAACTATTATTGGTCAGTGGTGGAACAGGGACATCGAAATAGATGGTGTTGCAGTTAGCAACGAGGATTCAAAGGTTTATTTTATGTCAGCAGTCTGGTCAGATAAACCGGTTGAAAGAGATGATCTAACCTCGCTGATTAGAAAGGCTTCGGAGTTTCCATGGAAAAAAAATGATAGAAAGGACATTCTGGTTATATATTCAAAATCTGGTTTTCGCTTCGAGACCGACGAGGCAACTCTTGTGAACATAAATAGAATGCAGCATGATCTTGATTTCAGAAAGCCTGTGGGATAAATTTTTGTTTTTTCCACAATAATCCAGGGGGTTTAATTATTACTGTAACTGTGACTTAATAAGGTAGCCTCTATTATGTGATAAATATTACTAAGCTCTATCTGCCATTTTCAAAAATATTTAACCAGACATCAGCCACTGAACTTTTATGTATCAAATGTAAAGCATCAGTTCGCCTGATCTAGTTTAAGAACAACGGATACAATTTTTAAGGCAAAGATTACTCCCTGGACCAGTATTGCAACAATTGAGAAAATAAAGATGAGATAGCTGATTGATGCGGCCCATTGAATAGTAGATCCAAATGCAGTCAGTTCTTTGGGTGTTATACTGTTATATAAGTATTCATAAAGAAGAAGAACCAATATTATTTCAGCAAAATTAACGATAATCCAGAAAATTTCTTTCTTGAATGCAGATAATTTCATCTCTGAACCTAAAAGGAAACGTTTATTTTATACTTTACCTCCAATCGGTTAAGATTAAAGAAATAGGTTTGGCTGAAGGGAGAGAATTTTAAGGTTCAATTTATTGCGAATTGAGAAATTGTTAATAATATCAGTCATAAATCACGGACCAACGTTTCGAAATTGTTCAGATGACAGATGATTGATCACAAATTATCAGGTTAAGTGGTGATTCTATATTTCTTGTGTTACTTAACGATCAAGTATTATTATTGCTCCCATCAGATTCCGGGCCTTAGAAATATTTATAAACATTAATTAGTATGTGGTTGGCATGGATCACAGAAAAATAGTGATATCTATTTTCCTGTCTGTACTGATGGTGGGCACCGCTTTTGCCTTGGTCAGTGGAGCAGGGAATGTGTCTAGTAGCAATGTGAAGAGCTATAGCTTGGCGTCAACAGTCAACGGCGCTTCGTCAGCGAGGTCGTTTACGACAACTACGGCTAATTGGACGTACCCAACAAACACGTACCATGAACCGGGATATACAAATGGTACTTTCTACATGGGTATCGACTGTAACGTAAACACGCTGAACTATTTCCCGGCAAATACGTACTGCGACGTTTATGCAATCGATGAAATATACGATTCGATGTTCACCGACCTGCCAAACGGCACAACTATTCCATGGCTTGCAACTAATTATACAGTTACGCATGTTACCACAAACAACACAACTTTTGACGTCGTAACAAATTGCAGTGAAAATTATTCGTACGTTTATACCATAAACTTAAGGCCAAATGTGCAGTGGACTGACTGGACCGCTGCAAATGCAACCCAGTCATACATGTTTTCAAATGTTACATCTTACTATGTGGCTAGCAATCTGACAACCCACACATTCAAATCTTACAAACCGACAAAGATGCTAACATACTATCTGCAATCAGCTGATGTTGTTTGTTCCTGGAGGATGGAGGCTGGTTTTGGTATATGGGCAAATGTTGTCAATGTCATACCCAACGGTAACCTTTCAGTCAAGGTCTTTGTCACAAAGCAAACACTCCTGATATTGCCAGATTCATTGACAAATGATATACTTCCATATCATATCTGGAGATACCATAATTTCAATGATGTTGGCCTATGGAACTGCACAACAAACACAACAGTAGTTAACCAGACTGCGGGATATTATTCCTGGAATCTTGGATGGAGTGTTGCAACAGGTGCGGTTCCTGGACTGGTCGGTACTGGACCATTCATGGTAACAAACAATTACGGAATACCAAATGGAGAAATCATACCGTCTCAGTGCGAGAAATTCTATGCTAACCCGCACTATTTCGTGCAGTATGCAAACGCATCAAGTGGGCTTAGACAGTATACACCTAAATTCTATGAAATAGCGATGCCGTTCTATTCATCAGAATCCGGATTAATAGGCGCATATGAAAAGGGACAGGTGGATACAACATCCCTTTCACCGGATCCAAGCTTCCTTCCACAGGTTTCCACTACCCCCGGTTCAGTCATCTACAAAAAGCTGTCAAGCGCTTATGGGTATTTCAGGATAAATACCAGAGATGCTCCTTTAAATATAACAGCTTTCAGGCAGGGGCTTAACTATGCGACCCCTACATCATATATGGCAAGTGTGATAGCTGACGGATACGGATATTTGTCCTCCAACCCAATTAATCCTTCAAACACACTGTTCGTGAATGCTTCAGCCCCTGAATACACCTTTGACTTGGCTAAAGCAGCTCAACTGATCGATTCGATTCCCGGAATGACCAATACTTCCCATGGATTACTGTATAATGGCACACAGGTCTGTATAGTCATACAGACAACCGTCGGTGCAGTTGCTCCTAACAACATAGAAGATATAGAAGCTGCAATCCAGGACTGGAACCTGCTTGGAGTTAAAGCAATAATCAAGGAGGAGGCTTTTACAACTTTGATATCAAATATCGACAGTACAATTTCATCAAACGGTGCAACCAATGGATATGATATGGCCGTTTTGGGAATATCTACTGCATCTGCAAATCCATCACTTGGTTGCCAGGAGTTCGTCAATCCTGCTTACGGGATACCGACGAATGAATATGTGGGCCCATTCTCATCCTTGAGCGTCAATGGACAGAACTTAACCGGAACACAGGTCCAGAATCTCTTTGACAATCTAACAACACAGGCTGCAAACACAAACACGTTCTCAGTTGCTCAGCATGACATAAAATACCTCCAGTCTCTTATGATAGATGAGGCTTTCATGATAAACATAGGATACGGAACCGACCTTGTTCCACTGCAGACAACCACCTTTACTAATTACTCATTTACTGAGACTAATGCACTTTATATCTACTGGTACTGGCAGTTCTTTTCAATACACACGCACCACACTACAGTGGTTCAGCCCAAATACAATCTATCGGTAACTGAAGTACTTGACTCCGGCTCTACATTCACTGCTGGAACATATGGTAATGTTACATTCACAGTCTGGAATGGCACAAGCACAGTAGCCGGTGCTGATCTGACTGTCGGTTTCTCGGCTCCATATGGAGGTATAATAAATGTTACCTCGAATAACCTCGTCACCAACTCCAAGGGACAGGCAACCTGGGAATACTATGTGGCTTCCTACCTCGCTGAGGATATGAAGAGCTGTAATGCTACTGGAGCTGTCGTGACCGCTACCAACCAAACAGTGACTATAACAGCCGCAGCAGTTCAACCCAATGCACCTGAAACTGGAGCTGGAATATCGTCAATAAATATACTTCTAGTAAATGGTGTTGCCCTTCACATCTCTTATTCAGTGAATGCTAAGTCATACACTACCGGACAAACTGGGACAATAACGTTTACTGTTGACACTTTGAACGGGACATCTGATCCACCATATGCCGGCGCGACACTGACGCTAACATTGTCGAACCCTGTAAACATGTCAGCAGTATCACCACTTAACCTGACTACGAATTCGGCAGGAGTAGCTGTCTTTACTTTCAAGGCAACTGGTAACATCAGTTCTACATTGCTGACCCAAGACTTAGCTGGTATAACAGTTAGTGCAACTTCGAACAATGCAACAATCTTTGGAGACAACATAACATTAGTAGCACCTGTTGTAAAACCTGTAACAACGACAAACTACCTTGACTATGTCATTATAGGCGTTGTTGTGGCGGTAATAGTAATAGCAGCAGCCGCGTTAGTGGTCAGAAGCAGGAGGAAAAAATCTTAATAATTTATTTATTTTTATTTTTTATTATTAAGGGGATTTTTTAATGAATATTTATCTTCTTTCACGTAAAATAATTCAAGCTTTTGCGTTAATTTTGATAATGACTTTAATTATTTTTGTAGTTTTTAGGCTTATGCCTGGTAACCCTGGACTTTTACTCTTGAAGAGCGCTAATAAAAACGGACAGCCTCTCTCGGTGTCTGCCCAGCACGCGATACTTGCTTCTCTTGGTTTACAAAATGGTAAGTGGTCTCTTACGGACTTTACCACCTATCTGTATCAAATGTTCACATTTCACTGGGGGAAGGATTACCTAAATCCAGGAGAAACCGTGTATGAGGAGATCGCAATAGCGCTCCCATATACATTAGTTCTCATAGTTTCAACTGCCCTGATTTCTTATGTAATAGGGGTACCTCTTGGTATCCTTGTATCCAGGATAAGGGGCGGAAAACGCGAGGGTGCGATCTTATCGATAGCACTTCTAGTGAATTCAATTCCATATTTCATAATTGGCGTACTTCTATTCCTATACCTGACTGTATATACATCATATTTCCCGATAAGAGCCGGTGTGCCTCTGTCCTATATAACACATCCAACCTTCTCTTCTGTTGTCAGTCTGATGTACCACATGGCGATGCCGTTTTTCTCTCTTCTTTTGATTGAAGCCGCAGGTCACATGATCACCATGAGGGCTGCCATGGTTTCTACTCTAGGGGAAGACCATATACTGACAGCCAGAGCCAAAGGTGTACCTGAAAAATCGATATTAAGAAGGCATGCAGCAAGAATTGCGGTTATACCTGTAACAACAAGGCTCGCTCTTAACATTTCTTTCCTGATAAGCGGTTCATTGATAGTTGCGATAATATTCAACTGGCCAGGAATGGGACCCCTTCTTTACCATGCAGTCATAAATGAAGATTATCCATTAAGTGAGGCATCTACCTTTGTTATTGCACTCCTTACGATATTCGCTTATTCACTGGTAGACTATATTCATGCCTGGCTCGATCCAAGAATTAAAGTATGATGATTTAGATTAGGGGAGGATATGCAGGGGTCGCGTCAAAAGGACAATAAATCTAACTCTACGCTTGCCAAGTACTATCGTGATTTTAAAATATTTTATAAGAATAAATATGGGAAGGTTGGATTCATTATTTTGTTATCCTTTGTCATTATTGCATTAATGACACCTGCAATAGTGTACCACCCGAATTATTTTTATGAAGCGCCGGAGGTTGATACACATATAGCCTCCCAGCTAGCAAACACTTCACTTCAAAATGTAACCCAGGCAAACGGGGGCGCCAGTATATATGGGCCATTTTCGACAGACGTGTTGAATGAGGGGGCATCGGCAATTTACTTCGGGACATCCTCTGGCAAGATCTATTATTATGGTCTCGGTACTTATGGAACTGATGCGCCATTAGGTTCGTATGGTGTCGTTTACAATTCAAGTTTTGGAAATTCGGTCAGGATGCTGTCACCAACCGTGGTACCGCTTATAAATTGTGTCCTTGAATCAGAGGCCATTTCATCCAATACCCTGATTGAGAGATTTGTCGTAATGCCATTTACAAATGGTCAGATTGAAATTGGTAAACTTGTATTCCTGGATCTTGGACTGAAAAAACCTGAATATATTCCTTTTGTCAACTTTTCTTATAACGGGACAATAGTTGGAAATGTAATTACAAATTCCCTCCCTTTTTCTGGTACAACTGACACGTCAATCCCATCCTTCAATTATGAAAATAATGGATACAATACCCCCGGAACTGTATTTTTTATTACACAGAATAAGACTGGAGATTATCTTCACTCCTATGGGATAAGCCCTTTCAAATTATTCAATGTCACGAAAATTACTATGAATAATCCAGCCGGGATAGAATACTATGGCGCCGGATTTTCTCCGAATAAAGCTGAAACTCAGGCCAGAATATTGATCTATAACAGCACTTCCATTCAGGGGTATTTTTTGAATCAAACACTGGCGTGGAGCACGAATAATAGTTTAAATGTGGATTTAAGTGTTGGTCTGCAGATACCCTCATATTATCAGGTGTCCTATTCGAAAATAAATTCAGCATTTTTTATTTCAAATGGTGATACAGTAAGTAATATTTCACTGTCTTCTGGGTTGGTCCGGACTGTGATAGATTTGAGCCAGAAACTATACAGTCTTTCCACTACGCCTGGAGCGGCGGGTTTTCCAACTCATATATTGGCTGCTGCTTCCACACAGGCATTTGTGATCTCCCTTAACTCTTCAAACGCTGTTAAAGTAAACAGCGTTCCACTTCCAGTCGGATCCGGTAATTTTACAACCGCCGCTACTTATGATCCTGTATCTGATGCCCTAATTCTTGTCTCGCAGGATGGAGAAATATTGTCATTCAGCCTTGATGCACCAAGCGGTGAACCGTTTTCATGGAGTTACCACGTGTCTCCAACGCCCTCAAACACCAGTCAGGTTCTCTATTTCTCAGATGCAAACACCGGTTTTGGTGAGATTTCCATGATTTCAAATCTAAACTATATCTATATTTTCAATTCAACAGCCAAATCAATGACCCCAATTCCATCTATGGCAAAAACTCCCTCAGGAGCTCGTTTTCTTTTAGGTACAACTACTTCGGGACAGGATGTATGGGCAGAGTTCATTGAAAGCTTCTGGACTGACTGGGTTTTCGGCCTCAGCATTGGTCTCGTAACTATTTTAGTATCAGTTGCAGTTGCGCTGTATGTTGGTTACAGGGGAGGAGCACTGGGTAGCGCCCTTGAGACAGCTTCGCTTGCCCTTTTCCTTATCCCTGGACTGGCTTTATTGATAGCGCTCGCCTCCTTGTTTCCAAAGAACGCAGATTTTGAGGATCTGATATTGATAGTAAGCCTGACTGGGTGGCCATTTGCCGCGTTCAGCCTTATAGGTATAGTCAGGAGTATATCAGCCAGGTCTTTTGTGGAGGCTTCAAAGCTATTCGGCTCAAAGACTTTCCATATAATGAGGGGGCACATTTTACCAAATATAGGTCCCCTGTTACTATATCTGCTGGCTCTTTCAATTGCAGGTGGAATAGGAGCAGTTTCGGGATTGGAATTCCTTGGGTTGGCTCCGCTTTCTGTGGCAACATGGGGCGGGATGCTCAATGAGGTTTACAATGACTATTTTGCAGTTGCAGCATCCCCACAGTGGATATTCCCGCCCGCAATAGCGCTTACCCTTTTTGTCGTGGCGATTATATTCATATCAAGGGGCATGGATGAGGTCGTGAACCCGAGATTGAGGAGAAGATGATCTGATGGTGGAAAATTTTTCTGGAAATAAATTACTTGAAGTTACTAATCTTACTGTGAAATTTAAAACAAATGAGGGTATGCTTACTGCAATAGATAATGTGAGTTTCACGCTGAGCGATGGAGAAATACTTGGACTGATTGGTGAAAGTGGATCTGGAAAGTCAACAATAGCAAGTTCCATTCTCGGCCTTCTTGCAAATAACTCAGTGATGTCAGGCAGTATCCAGTATATGGGTCAGGAAGTTACAAGTATCTATGAGCAGGCAATGAACAGGAAAGCATATAAGAAATCAATGAAGATGATTCAATCCCGTCTTGCAGCCATAAGGTGGAAGGAGATTTCAATGATCTTCCAGGGTGCAATGAATGCTTTCAACCCGGTGCACACTATAAGGAATCAGATACACGAGGTGTTCCAGGTTCACAATACATTCGATCAGATATCTCAGTATAATGACAGTGATTTCATCAACGAGAGGGTTCTGAGAGCAAGGGCACATGAATATGCTGTTCAGAATTCAAGGGAAGGTGATGAACGCGATCTTTCAACGCTCGAAGAACAGACATACCAGGATCTACTTAAAAAATTGAGGGATGAGCTCAGGACAATGTCGGTTCAGAAGAAAAGGCGCCTGCTGGAAATAAATAGAATGGAGTCATGCTGCATCACCGCTGGCTTTAACCTGAAGTTCCTGGATTCATATCCGCATGAATTAAGCGGCGGAATGAAACAGAGAGGGATTATTGCGATGGCACTCGCCCTGAACCCTAAGATCATAATTGCCGATGAACCTACTACGGGCCTGGATGTCATCACACAGGCCAAGATTATAAAGGAACTGAAGAATCTTAAAAACACCAAGGAAGTAAAATCCATGATAGTCATATCACATGACGTCGGCGTCGTTTCCCAGCTTGCAAATTATGTTGCGGTCATGTACGCTGGCAGGATGATGGAATATGGAACGCCGTCTGAGATCTTCCTGAAGCAGAGGAATCCATACACGTACGCCCTGCTTAAAAGTTACCCATCGATGGAAACTACGAAGGAGAGAATATATGGAATCCCTGGAGCGGTTCCAAATCTTATCGATCCACCGACTGGCTGTTATTTTGCCTCCCGTTGCTTTATGGCAGAGCAGGTTTGCTTTAACAAAAAACCTGAGCCCAAGGAAATAGAACCCGGGCATTTCTCGCTTTGTCATTTTGATTCTATCTCCAAAGAGAAATATGAGGAGTTCAACAGCAAGCAGATACGGGAGTCATCATTCAATGTGGTTGTTTCAAACAAGAATGATGTCTTTATAGAAACAAATGAAATCAGCAAATATTTTGCAGTGCATTCCTCACTTGCAACCAATCTTTTTGGGGGTGCGAATAAGCCTGTAGTTCATGCTGTAGATAAGGTTGACATAAAGATACCTAAGGGGAGCATTGTAGGTGTAGTTGGTGAGAGCGGTTCAGGGAAAACCACTCTTGGAAAACTGCTGGTCAATGCAATTGACCCAACATCAGGATCCATACTATTTAACCTGAACAAAAGCGCGGATACAAAAACCGCCGAAGGAGAATCACCTGATGAAAGAACAGACATAACTAAACTTATGAAATCAAGCAGGGACTACAATTATTATAGAAAGGAAGCGCAACTTATTTTCCAGGATCCTTATGACTCGATCAACCCAAAAATGTCCGTCATAGACATAGTCTCTGAACCACTTATTATACAGAGGAAACTCATAAAGGAACGAAGGTTAAGATTTTCACAGAGTGAAAGAAATGAGTCAGAAAACGGTAAGCAGATTGAAGATGCAAGTATGCAGGATGAGGTAATCAGGGCATTAGATATTTCGAATTTAAGGCCCGCAGAAAACTACCTGCAGAGATACCCGCATGAGCTTTCTGGTGGAGAAAGGCAGAGGGTTTCAATCGCAAGGGTAATTACGCTTAACCCAATGTTCATAGTTGCAGATGAACCAATTTCGATGCTTGATGTTTCCATAAGGGCAAACATAATGAATATAATCCTGAATCTGCGGGAAAAGTACAATACAACTGTTTTATATATATCACATGACATTGCATCTGCCCGCTATATTTCAGATTTCCTGATTATAATGTACCTTGGTCAGGTGGTTGAAAGCGGCCCAACTGATATCATAATCAAGAACCCATCACATCCATATACGAAATCGCTGATTTCTGCGGTACCAACCATAGATCCAAGCTGGTCTAACAAAAATCTCGGGATTATTGGAGAAATCGGCAATGCAATAAATCCAAAGAAAGGATGCAGATTTTATGGCAGGTGTGTTTACAGGCAGAGCATATGTAAGGACACTGATCCACCTATTATAACCAATGGAGAGCAGGAATATCTGTGCCATTTCACTCAGGATCAATTGATCTCAAATGGAAAGATTGAAGAAGTGGAAAATATATAAATGGCGGTTTAGTTAAGTTAAACAGATGAACGACGAAGAACTGGACGAAGAGATCAGGAGAAAGGAGATAAGCCACACAAGATTTCTTCTGTCTTATCCACTTTTGGTCCCGCTGCTCATTCTGCTTGTCATTGACACATTATTATTCATATTTGGTTACACTTCAATTGCCTTTGACGTGCCGCTGATCATAGTAATCGCCGGGATAGTGATCATTTTCTTTGGATCTTTTTCGGACTTCGGAGCTAAGAAATACATAGAAAATGTAATGATAGCCAAAGCAAGCTTAAAGGAAAAAGACGTTGTGGGTATTAATAAGGAGCAGTTATTTATGAATGTCATTTATATAGCAATAGGGTCCCTTTACATCGGGTCAGGTTTCCTGATTAATTTCCTGATGTCGCATGCATAAATTGAAAATGTTGATGGAAAGGTTTTGGTTGCGTTTACGGCTGCTTCAAAAGAAAAATATAAATGTCTTAAAAGACTAGTCTTTAGTTGGCACCTTCACTGCCTTCTCAGCCAGTTTCAGTGCAACCTGACCCGCTTTTTCAAGCTGTGGATCCCTGTTCTTGAGATAATCCCCCGGCGCGTTGTCCAGCCTGATTGTCGGATCAGTTCCGTAGTTCTCAACACCAAAACCCACATCCTTGAACCAGAAAGCATATTGCGGCTGCGTTATCATTGTCCTGTCCACGAGCTGCCTCCTCGGGCTTATTCCAATCACGCCTCCCCATGTTCTTTCTCCAATCAGATCTCCCAGCCCCATCAGTTTGAATGAATGTGAAAAGATGTCACCATCCGATCCCGCAAATTCATTCGTAATAGCAACTATTCCACCTCTTACAGCGTATAATGGGTAATGTGAGGGTGGACCCCTTCTTGGTAGGTCAAATCCAATGAGCCTTCTTGAAAGCTTTTCGAGCAAAAGATGTGACACATGACCGCCGCCGTTAAACCTGACATCGACGATGATGGATGGTTTGTCCCATTCAAAAATATACTGCCGGTGGAATTCTGAAAAACCCTTCGCCATCATATCAGGGATGTGGATATAGCCTACCTTTTCACCGAATTTTTGCCTGACAAGTTTCCTGTTATTCTCAACCCAGTTGCGGTAGATCAGGTTTAACTCAGAACCAAGACTCCTCACGGGCTGCTTCAGCGTTTTAGAACCCCTCCTCGTTTCAAGGGTAATAACAGTGTTTGGAAGATCTTCAAGCGCCTTCCCAGGTGGATAATCCTTGCCTACCTTATGGCCATTTATTGCCAGCAACTCATCCCCCGACTTGATGTCAACACCCGAAGCCAGCAAAGGGGACCTTTCTGGAATATTGGATGGATCTCCGCAGTAAATCTGGTCAAACAGGTATTTTCCATTTGAATATTTGAAGGAACAGCCAAGTTTTCCTATTTTTGGATATGAGGAACGGTAGATTTCACCCCCGCGCTCGTAGCTGTGCGATGTCCCGGTTTCACCCTGCATCTCTTTCAACAGATCAGACATCTCAAATCTGGAGGATACCAAATCTACTAGCGGAAGGTATTTCTTCCTGACCTTATCCCAGAATTTGCTTATCTTTTCCTCTTTCCAGTAATTTTCCCTCATGAGCCTCCAGGTTTCAAAAAACATCTGCCGCCATTCATCAGCGGGCAATATATCACACTTTATTCTTTTCAGGTCTATCTCTGTCCTTCCCTCCTTTTCCTCTTTAGAATCACCTGAGGTGACATGATTCTTCAGCGCTGAGCTAAGGTTTTCAACTGTAAAGTGGTTCTCCCGTCGTATCATTATCTTCTTTTCGTCTTTGGATACCTTGAAATCAGATATCCGGGTGAAAATGGTCTTTTCCTTCCCTGTTTTGAGATCAAAATGTACCAGGCTACCATCTGACCTTGGCCCTCCGTTCTGCTGCTTCATCACGCCCTCAACCGGGAATTTCAGCAGAAGGACCGAATCGGAAAGACCAACAATCCGGTGGTATTCCTCGACATTGACGGGAATCTCACTGGATCTATTTGTAAGATCGGCCAGATCTATATCGGAGACGGATTTTCCACCTTCATCGGTTCTTTCATCCATCTGCCTGGCCCAGACAGGGTCGGGCTCGTTTTTGTCAAGCGTAATCACATGTGGTTTGGCTGCCTTTGGAAACCCGAGATCGAAAACGATCTTGTCGTAGACGGGATCCAGTGCTCTTTCGGAGAGGTAATACATGTATTTCCCCGTGGAATCGAATGATGGCGAATAGTCAATCGAGCCCTGTGAAGTTGCAGTCGTTTTCTTCCCTGT
>JAJZLW010000055.1 GCA_021850505.1 Thermoplasmata archaeon | reverse complement strand
GATTGTCAAAACTGTTTGCAGGAGACGGTATCTGCGAATACAAAGATAATACGATACCTATAAAAGCGACCGGCTTTACCTGGGATGTTTCACTTCGATTAAATTTTCGGACATTTAACAAAATTGGGAAACCTGAAGACGTCAAGATTACTGTTGAATGGGACGAGTCAGATCAAGTGCATGTGAAGCCTTGAAGGTCTTTCTCATGACAAATTAGCTGTAATCTTCTGCAATTAACAACCGCAGTGGTATGTTATCCGCAATATGAAGGCATAAAACTCTCAAGCCATTTGCTATATCCAGGATAATGCGCGATGGCTGAAAAGGACAGAAAATAGCCTATTTCGTAAGATAAATGAAAGTAAACCAGCTAATTTTTTTCGCCTCTCTGATCCGGGGCAGTAAGAATCTCCTGTTATAGCCAAGTGAAGTGGACTGCCTGATGCTATTGTTCATCTTTAATTTGGCAACTAATTGAATGGGCTAACAAAGGTCTGAAGAAATAGTAGTACTAAATATACTTAATTACAATTACGTAATTGTAATGGCAAAAAAAACTATTCAGATTAGAATTGATGAAGATACCAATAAGTTTGTAAATAAATTGATCAGGTCAGGGCTTTTCAAGACTAAAAGTGAGGCGCTCAGGTATATCTTATCAATGGGAATAACCGCGGCTGAAAAATTTCCGGAAGTTTTTGAAAAAGTTGAGAGGCTTACGGCTATAGAGAGATCAACAGGTAGAAACCCTATTTTATTATCAGGAGGTCTAACCTACCTTCTCGCTAACAGGGACAGATTCAGTTGAAATACATTGATACCAGCGTGATTATCTCTGCACTTGATCCAAAAGATACATCAAGCATAATCTCTAACAAAGCCCTCAAAGCTAAAGGGAAGATTATTTCTGAACTAGTTACCGCCGAACTTAGTTCAGCTCTCTCTAGAAATAAGAATGTCGTGAAGCTCATGGATGAAATTTCTGGGGACAGAACCTCCAGCTGGTATGCAGTAATTCTCTATATTATTCAAAAGTTTGATCTCCTCTTTATTCCTCTTCAGCAAGCCAATATCGAAACACCTATTGGAAAGTATGGCAATATAATTTCTTTCGCTATTGAACTTATAAAAGATGTTCCATTGAGAACGCTTGATTTACTTCATATCTCTTACGCGTATGCAATAGGGGATGCAACAAAATCAGACATAGAATTCGTCACCAGGGACAAGGAATTTGAAGGTTATAAATCAGAAATTTACAGCTCAACAGGGATAAAAGTGTCGTATATTTTATAAGTAGATCTTTTGTGCAGGTCTTTCAAAATGGAACATGATATATATTGAATGCAATTCTTCATATCAGCAATAGTTTGTGAAGTTTTACAGAGAGGTATTTTTAAATACAATTGCAATTATGGCCCAACAAAGCAAATATCACTTTTCAATATTACATAGAATCTGTAAAACTATTTTGTCCATTTCTATACTTTTCAGCATATGTGATGTTTCTAGTAAAAATATAGGAATTCTAAAGTCTCGGTGACATAGAATCCGCCGCTCAATGTAAGTGTGTAGTTGCCTGGGCCAAATATTTCTGAATTTGACCCAAGTTTAAAAGATATGATTGTTGATTTTGCAGATGAATTAAAACAGTTTAGAGTAAACCCCGAACCATTTGTGTATAGTGAGATCGAGAATATACCAGGAGGCGTGACCAGAGATCCAACCAGCTCTGCAGTTTTATTGAGGTAAAATGTGTAACTTGTGCTTGAATTAATGTATGTCCCGGACTCTATGTTAAAAGTTCCAACCCGACTGGGTATATAACTATTTATTTGCATGGAGCTCATAATTGTTATTACATCGCATGAGCTTCCTCCAAAAATCAATTTATAATTTCCCGGTAAAAGAGACTGGTTGAGGTAACCCTGTGTAGAATGTGGATATGGAGCTTCCATATATGCCTCATTTACCCCCTCTATCCATACCAATGAGTTAACCGAAGAAATCCAGCTTCCTGTAATAATAGATGTAATCGGCAGATACAGATTGTAAATGACTGCATAGTATCCATTATTCTTGAAACTTGTTATCATGGCCCCTCCGAGCATTTTTGTGTCCTTTTCTGTAATCATGATGTGTGCGCCCGTTTTCAGGTCAGAAAAGGAAGGATTATGACCTGTGATTTGGCTCGTATCCACATGCAGCAAGGTAGCTATTCCAGAGACCATGATCATCGATGATATAATCAAAGCATACACTACCTTCATGTTCATAGTATAGTATCGATAACAGATATAGACGGATTTCCCATAGAATATGGGAAATGTTAATATAAAAGGTAGAACTGAAAACAACGTGAAGAGGGAACATGCAAAAATATTGATCTTAGCCGCTATTTCTGCGATAGTCTCTCTATATGCAATCTTTCTCTTTCTCACAATGAAAAACCTATCAGTACTGGGTTCGTATGGCTTATATGCTGGACCAGCTGAATCCAGAGATGATATAAGTAGATCCTTATTAGCTGTTACAATCTACATTGGAATACTTGGCTGGGTTTTAACTGTATATGAAATCATATCAACAAAAAGGCTTCAATTTAATGGAACACTTAGAAAAATGATCGACAAAGAAGGTTTTGATCGGGACATATACAGGATATTTTCCAGCCGTGGAGGACCAAGGAGGCTTGCAATAATGCAGGCACTGGAAACGCCAAAACTGAGAAATGAAATTGTAAAGATTACAAATACTGACTGGAAAGAGGTTGACAGAAACATAAGAATTCTAGAGGCGTCGAATCTCGTCAAAATGCAGTTTTCACTTAGGTCCTTAAATGTATATAGATTAACAGAAACAGGAAAGGAACTGGTCAAAATAATTACATCATATGAAAGCAGAACATCGAAAAATAGAGCTCCCATAAAAATTTAAAGACGATCCTGTCCACAGCACGCTGTTAATTTATTACAAGTTGGCATATTATTTTTAATTCGGACGGGGTTGTTTTTTTTATATGTCTATTAACGCACAAGATAAGTAATAATAATCTCTCGGTATTGATTACGATGGAAAAAATTAGATTATGTATAGCGGGAGTCACCGGCTGGGTTGGAAAGCCACTTGCACGTGCAGTCATTAATTCAGTTGATTTTGATCTTGTAGGTGGTGTTTCCAGAAAAAATTCTGGCAAGGATCTAGGAAAAATACTCGACATACCAGGTTTTACTCTCACTATCTCCGAATCAGTTTCAGAAGCCCTTAACAAGACAGCTGACGTTCTCATAGACTACACATCACCTGATATTGTCAAATCAAATGTTGAAAAAGCAATTGATCGTGGCGTTAATGTTGTCATCGGTACTTCCGGTTTATCTGATGCAGACTATGAGGAAATAGATAATCTTTCCAGAAAGAAAGGTGTAGGTGTGTTTGCTGCCGGGAACTATTCAGTTTCAGCCGCACTCGCTCTTCATTTCTCAGAGATCGCAGCCAGGTTCATGAAAAGCTGGGAAATTATAGACTTTGCCTCGGATAGCAAGATCGATTCTCCGAGTGGCACAGCTCTCGAGCTGGGAAATCGCCTGTATAAGGTAAAACGGCCAGATATAGAGATACCTGTCAAAAGCACAAAGGGACATGCGGAAAGCAGGGGTCTTTCACTCAATGGGATACAGACACATTCCATCAGATTGCCAGGGTACATAATAGGTGCAGAGGTCATGTTTGGAAACCCAGACGAAAGATTAACCATAAGGTTTGAGGGCGGTAGCGGCGCCGAACCGTATATCAAGGGCACTTTAATAGCAGCCAGGAAAGTAAAAAACATGCATGGCCTGGTCAGGGGAATGGACTCGCTGCTTGAAATGTTCTAATTTTCAAAACAATTTTATTTTCCCCAAATACAGAAGCTCATTGATTGAAATTGTTGCTTCATACAATTCTAAAAACTAAAAAATGAAGAATTTTTTGTTGATTGCTGTAAATTGAAAGTTAAAGAATGCCCCAACCGCCACCCATCATCAGAGCATGAGACCTCTCGTGTTCCTCAATTTCCATTGGGTCATACGATTCAAAATCGTGGTGATCGCAGTGATAAACAGTGACATTTTTCTCATGATCATGTCTCTTCTTCCAGAAGCCTGCAGCAGATTTGCCATGTTGTTTCAGGTGTTCTTCAACGTGGGCAGGATCCGATGCCTTGAAGCCATGCTCATCACAATGGTAGGTTGCCACACCCTTATCCTTATCGTATTCACGTCTAAAAATCGCCATGTTACTTCAAAATGAGATCAAGTTTTTGTAAATAGCCTTTTCGTTTAGAATCTATTCCCTTTATAATACCTCAGATCAGGAAACACTGGAATCAATGCTAGAATCATCAAAATACGAATAATCCGGAAGGTCCTCCAGATTCAACTCTGGATGCTTTTCTTGCCACTCTTCGAGTGTCATTTTTCCTATGCTTCTGACAGGATCATAACCCACCTTACCGCATTTAATGCATTTGAAACGGAGATCATTGAAAACATGCGGTCTCAATATGTCGCCAGCCCTGAAAATGTGCTCGAACTGTGTACCGCAGTATTTGCATTTAACTTCCCAGATGTGAACCATTTTAGTCATATTCCACAAATTACGCTATTTCATATAGAAATTTCTTTTAGGAAAAGGGGAATAAACTTTGGTAACTCTCTCTTGCTTTGATGGAAGCGGAGTTAACATAAAAGCAAAAATATCAACTTTTCATCCAAGCCCGCTTATTCAACATTAGTATTGAAACTCTGCCTGCTCAATGATATCGTTCGCCTTGCCATAATCTGCATGATTGATCCTTTTGTACAATATGATAAGTATTAAAATTGCAGGTATAGAGGGTAGCCACATGAGAAAAGGATACTCAATGTTAGTCGGAGACGGATAATTTTCCTCAAACACAATCTCTGCGGATTCAACGGCTCCTGCAATTGCGAGTTCCAAGGCAACAAAAAGGTACATATAAAAAATCTTCTTTGCTTTAAATCTTAAATCAGATCTCTTTTTGACAAGGTAATAGAGTAGGTAGATGCTGGTGCTCGCTGCAACTGCATATGACGGTATCTCCAGCCATGTATGAGGAAGAAGTGCAAGACTCAGGAACAAAAATATGCCTGAGATTCCTATGGATGTTCCTTCAAGCGCAAGTATATATGATGTTACAACAATTGAATCAAGATAAAAATATGTCCCAAGCGCAGGTATGAATTCCAGTGTTGCAACTCTCAGGTTACTTGGAAATATTGATAAGAACATGGGAAAGTATGACTGTGTATCAATGGAAGATTGTTCCTGTTTAAACTCAATCAGTAGCGCTGGATTCACCGCGGGAAGCGCAGAAACTACCAGAAAAATAAGAATTTCAATGCCGAACATGACGTAAAAGAGTCGCTCTAATCTGAGGTCCCCGCTTTTGAAGAAGAAACTGTCCTCGCGCACATCCAAAGATCAAAACACACCTAATTAACTTTACATTCTATCGGGAATCACAAAGAAAATTTTCAATGAGTATTTACGCTTACAGTCAGCCATTCGTTAAACTAGGTCTAACAGGGAATCTTTAAGAGTTGTTTCAAGATAAACTTAGAATGAAAGCAATTTTGACAAAAAAGGATGCAGGAAGCGAACAGGTTAGGCTGGATCTCGCCTGAGATCTTTTCTTCCCTGAAAAAAACGGAAAACATCCGCATTATGCTGAGCTCCTCTATCCATTCACAAACTGGTTGTGGGAAATCCTGTCTAACAAAGCAGGTTTCATGAAAGTCGATAAGAAATCAGAGATATCGTTCAGGATACCTGATCTTGAGAATTCTGCGTTGCAATTCATCATACGGATACTTTCAATGTGGTTTGACGAGGTCATTATTGAGAACGAGGAGAAATCGAATGCAAACCTCTGGATATTCCCGTTGACAAATGTCTATGATGAAAATCTTGACGAGTCTGAAAAAGCTACACAGTTGAACGGAGAGGGATTCAGCTTCAGAAATCTAATGCCTTTGCTGGGGCCAAGCAGAGTTTTTGCAACCGTTGAGTTCCTCAGACCAGGACAGGTGTCAGCAAGGCTTCATTCGCATTCAAGCATAGACGAGTTTTATCTCATAATCGAAGGATCGGCCACCCCCATGATGAATGACAAATCGAGGGTAGTAAAAAGTGGAGATCTCATCTCCAAACCATCAGGACCAGATCTAACAAGCCAGATAATTGCTGATCAGGGAAATTCAGTGAGGATACTAGATATTGAGGTGCATACCTATCCAGATCCAAGGACAAAGGAGGTTATGCATTATCCAGATCATGGTGAAATTCTTCTCCATGGGCATGGCTGGAGTTCAATCATTCCAGATGGAACAGCATTAAGCCCTGATGATTTCAACAGGAATTATGAGAAGGGATATTTCAGGAAGACTGATGGCACATGGGAACCCAAAGATATTCCTGGTTACAGGAAAAGAGAAAAATAATTTGTAACCGTTGATCCTAAAAATATATCCACCTCTCATGATGTTATAATATTTACCCTTTGAATACTGAATAGTTGTCAACTGATAAATTGCATTCTCATCTTGAAGACATTAGAAAGCTTGTTATTTACAGGCAGCATCTATCCCCATGGAACAGCAATAATTTTAATTCTTCGGGGGATATAATAGAACAGATCATCTACGATATATGTCACCTTCAGGTTGATCCCGTAAGGTATGTTGAAAGGAGTCATTTCCTTACATTATGGAGCAGGATTGGTCCTTT
Organism: Thermoplasmata archaeon; assembly: GCA_021850505.1. The sequence goes on along the minus strand of JAJZLW010000055.1, from coordinate 6,378 downwards.
CAAAATAGATGAATTGTTCGATCTTATTTATAAGGAAAAGAGACTTGTTGAATTTTACACCAGTTTTGCCTCCATAGTTCATGCATTTGACCTTCCACTGATTAAGTATAAGATCATAAACAATCGAAAGCGAGGTGCTGATTCATTCCTTAAAGAAAACCGGAAGGAAATTGCAGACACATTAAAGATGATCAGGGGAAAGCAAAGTATTCTGTCAAGGGAAATGCTTGAGATTGAGCCTTCCGGAACCACGATTACTGGATGGGGAAATGAGAGAACAGTCAATCTCTTTCTTGAAAGATTATATTTTCACGGAAATATATGGATAACTGGTAGGGATAATGGAAACCAGAAAATATGGGGGTCTCCGCCATTCAAAATTGCCTCATATCAGAATAATACGAAAAGCATCCTGAAGTTAACAAAAAAACTGATCGAAAGATCCGCCATGGCGTTAGGAACTGGAACAAAGAGACAGATTCTACAGTACCATCAATTAGGCAATAAAGATACCAAGGAAAGGCTTTTTGCTGAACTTGTTCATGCTGGAGAGGTAAAAGAAATCGAAATTGATGGTATTAAAAGCAGGGAGACCTGGTATATACATAGAAATATCGTTCAGGAACTTAATGATATAGATAAATTATGGAAACATAGGACAGCTATTCTCTCCCCTTTCGATAACCTGCTGCATGACCGAAAGCGCACGATGACACTATTTGGCTTTGACGCAAGGCTGGAAATGTATGTGCCAAAAGATAAAAGAAAATATGGTTATTACTCAATGCCAGTTCTTCACAATGGCAGGCTGGTTGGAAGGATTGAACCCAAAATGGACCGGAATTCACGAACCCTGAAAATAATATCTTTCCATCCTGAAAAGAAATATGAGGTTACCAGTGGCTTGATAAAAGGTATTGTCAGCGAAATAAGCAGTTTAGGCAAGATGCTTGGAGCTGAAAAATACGAGTTACACCAATCATTTTATGCATTTGAATCGTAATTGTAAATTTCTGGATCCGATAGCGGCAATATAGTTAGTCTACACTTACTATTTAGGCGACCTAATAGTTATATATTATAAACTAATTCAGGTGCGATAAGAATGTCTGAACCCAAGGTATACCCTGCAAAGACTATGATTAAAAGAGCATGGAAGGAACTCGTGGGCGATCTTATGGCGTTACAGACATATTATCTCAGAAGGGAGAACATTTCCAGGCCTGCCTTCTTCATTCTTCACATAATAGATGAAAAGGGACCACAGAGCCTGACAATGCTTGCAGGGATTCTCCAGGCCTCGAAACCAACTCTCACAAGTCTGATCGACAATCTTGAACGCGAAAATCTTGTCGAAAGGATAAGGGATAACGCGGATAGAAGGGTGTATTCAATAGCACTAACCCGGGCTGGAAAGAAGAAGCTTGTGGAACTTTCGTCGATTTATGACGAGGTTGTCTCATACATGGCTGAAAACATTGCTCAGAATGAAATGAGCGCACTCCTGCACACACTCGATCTGATGAAGACAAAGCTAAGGGAAATGAATGAAAATATCTCCAAGGAAGATGAATAAATGGAAAAGGAAATAAAAGCACTGGATTATGATAAAGCCTATACAACCAGAGTTATGATAATTCTGGCAATGCTGATTATGGTTGTAATGTACGTTGAGGGTATGTTGACCCCGTCGTTACCATCAATAGCGAGAACATTTGGTGTTTCGATTTCTCAGGTCAGTCTTGTTCTATCTGTGTATTTGGTAACAGGAGTGGGTCTGAGCCCTATTGTGGGTAAACTTGGCGACATATACGGAAAGAAGAAGATGCTTGTTATTGTATTATTCATATACGCTGCGGCTGTCGTTTCTACCGGGTTCTCCCCAAATTTCACATATATGCTTGTTTCAAGAGGAATACAGGGAATAGGTTTGACGGTTATGCCGCTTGGTATGAGTCTTGTGAGGGAGGAATTTCCAAGAAGACTTGTACCAAAAGCACAGGCTCTTTTAAGCGCAATGTTCGGGGCAGGTTTCGCAATAAGTCTGCCACTTGGCTCGCTGGTATCCAATGATCTGGGCTGGAGATATACATACCACACTGCATTTCCATTTGTCTTTGCACTCGTAATCGTATCATACTTTTATATCAGGGAATCCTCGTACAGAAGACCGGGGACAAAGGTTGATTATATCGGGGCTGGAATATTCGCTGTAGCACTTAGCTTGGTAGTTTTCGGTCTTTCAGATGGGCCCGTGATAGGCTGGGCATCCCCAACTGTGCTTGCATTATTCGCTGCTGGCGTTGCGTTGTTCATTCCAACATTCCTGTATGAGAGAAAGGTCTCCAGAAAGGGCCTGGAAGCTATAATTGACATGCGCCTGTTATCGGCAAGAAATGTCTGGGTACCTAACATAGTCCTTGCAATATCCGGTTTTGGCATGTTTCTGGCCCTTCAGGCTCTCACATACAGGTTTGAAACACCTGCTCCATATGGTTTTGGCGTATCCATACTTGACACCGGCCTTGGACTGGTGCCATTTGCACTCGGTACTCTTATCTTCGGTCCTATAACCGGTTCCATTATAACGAAATATGGTGTTAAAAAAATGGCAATTATTGGGCCGCTAGTAAGTGCTGCAGGATTCCTGCTGGAAGCAACCAATCCGGCATTTGACCTTACACTTGCATATGGCTTCATAATCGGTGCTGGCCTTTCCATAATGAATGCTTCTGTGATCAATCTGCTTGTTCTCTCGGTTGACCCCAGAGATATGGGTCTGGCAACATCAATGAATGGGACATTCCGCAATCTTGGAAGCAGTATAGGTGCTCCGGTTGCGGGGGCAGTCCTTTCGACATATTCGGTTGCTGCCGTCCTCGGTTCGGCTTTCATAATATCAACACCGACGCACTTTGCGTTTTTCCTTTCCTTTATGATCGCTGTTATAGCTTTCCTCGCGTCCTCTGTGATCGTAGTATTTGCCAGGGAGGTCATTAAAAGACCTGTTCCGTCAACAATAGTTGAACCCTCTGTGACAGAAAAGGTTGCAGAACAGGCAGGATCATGATAATTATTCGTCTGATTCGGACAGCATCATTTTCAGGTTAAAAGTAAAGTATATAAGTAATGTGTCATTTAATAGAGGAGGTAAATTCATTGGCATTTTCCGATGTAGTTGATACAGTTCTGAAAATAAATAATTCACGCAGGGAATCTACTGGTGGTGGTAAGGTAACTTATGACCTCAGGCAGTTCACAATGACAAAGCCAAGGATTGCGGTTCGCGCACTGTGTGAAACACTATGGAATCTTGATCTCAAGAATTGGTGGAGATTAGATGAGGACAATGCCAGCTGCGAACCGGACAAGATTGTAAGGCTTGTCGTGACGAAGGAGCAGCTGCCAAAGATCAGGAAGGCGCTGGATAAAATGATGGATAACCTGAAGAAAACTAACATGCAGTCTGTATTTCGTTCATATTTGAGAGAGGTTGATACATCGTCCAACATGGCAGGAGCTGTCGGACTTGTCGGTCTTATACATGGTGTTATGCTAAAGAATGATTCGTTAAAAAATATGGCCTCCGAGAAGATGAATAATATGCTTGCAACCATGAATGAAAACATCTCATTTATTGTCGTGTAGCAATATAATAAACCCGTTCAAAAGATATACACCGAAATTGAATCCGTTAGAAAAATTTATAAGACTATGCGAATGTACCATTGTATCGAGTGGAGGAAATAATTAATGAGGACCAGAACTCGTGCTATTGTAGCAATTTTTGTAGCTTTGATTGTCGCCTTCTCTTCTTTTTCTATCTTCTACTTTGATTATGAGAGAAAAGTGAATAAAACCATTACTATAACCTTCAACTCTGCTTCTAAAAACTATTCACTTCCGTTATATAACAACAGTTCGGGTACAATGTTTACAATTACATTCAATATAACAGGGTTCCCCGGTGGAACAATAGAACTTCAGCCAAATATTGTATTATGCTCAAGGATGGAACCGCTTAATTATTCTATAAATCAATCATTATCAAATTTGAATTATTATGGTATAACCTTCTGCTCTTCATCGTTGTTCGTAAAGAACAATTCCAATTCTGTTATAGGTGGGCAACATGGCTGGCTTGTTCAGAATAATACAAGAATTGGGGCAAGCGGTGCTTTAATCGAGTGGAACAATAACGGCATATGGTCACCATGTGCAGGCAGTACAGTTCTTCCACATGGCAACTTCCAGGTTACTGAAAAGGTCTTTTTCACAAGCTTTCAACCATCCAGGGCTGCTTTAAATGTAAAAAATGCAAGTGCATGGGTAAGCCTTCTTTCAGTGAACATAAATGCTTTCGTCCGTACCGGTACAGATTTCACGATATCTGATGTTTCATTATCTTAGGCGATATTATGGGTTAAAAAGATAGCTTAAAACAACTTGCCAAGATATTTATATTGTCTTGGACTGTCGCTGCACAGAATAAACTAGATGGAATGAAATATATGCCAGGATCATCAACATATTCATTAATTCGCGAAGGGTGGAAATCTCTCAAGGAATCGGAAATTTATCCACTTCAAAAACTGAGAATGATTGAGTGGAGACACGGCCCATCCACCTTCAGGGTTGAATACCCTACAAGACTTGACAGGGCACGTTCTCTTGGATACAAAGCCAAAGAGGGCTATGTGGTCGTAAGATCCAGGGTGAGAAGGGGCGGGAGAAATCGTCCAAAGATAATGGGAGGCCGCAGACCAAGAAGAATGGCATACAGCAAGCTTACAGTTAAAAAGAGTATACAGTGGATCGCAGAGGAGAGAGCTGCTGATAAATATCCAAACATGGAAGTGTTGAATTCATATTATGTAGGCGAAGACGGTCTTTACAAATATTATGAAATAATAATGGTTGACAGAGCTGCCCCAGAAATCAGGGATAACGGAACCGTTTCCTGGATTTCAGAACCGCATAACAGGGGGAGGACATATCGTGGTCTTACCTCTGCAGGGTATAAGGGCAGAGGTCTAAGAACCGGCAGGACCAAGAGCAACAAGAGCAGACCGTCTATCAGATCAAACGGACGATTGAGAAGATAGGTTCATATCTAAAATTAGAATATGAGCGATAACAGGCCTCTGATCGTGGGGGGCTCAAAGGTATCATTGGGAGTTTTAGTCGAAACAGATACTGAGTTCCTTTTTTCCGCAATTAATAACCCTGAGGTACATCGCTTTTTACGCAACCCAGGAAGAATAATGTATATGGGTGACGAGATCTACTGGTTCAGATCATTAAGCGAAAAATCCTCCAACGACAGGCATTTCGCTATAATTGAAAACGATGGAATGAAGATAGTCGGCGTAATAGGAGTTAGAGAGATCGACTGGATCAATGGCACAGGAATAATTGGATACTTCCTGTCGCAGGATAAATGGGGAAAGGGATTTGCCACTGAGGCAATTTCGCTTACTGTGAAATTCTGCTTTGCAACCCTGAATATGAGGAAGCTTACATCGTCAGTTTTCGAACCAAACAAAGCTTCTGCAAAGGCATTGATTAAGAATGGTTTCAGTGAATGCGGGCGTTTTCACAAACAGGCCTTCATTCGGGAACATGGTTTCGTGGACGAGTTAATCTTTGAAAAATTTAATGATTTCTATTATTCTGATAAAAAGGCAGAAAAGGTAAATTAAACAAATAGCACTTGCGGAGGAAGAGACATAGATTAAAGGATTGAAAAGGAAAGCCGCGGTGGCCCAGTGGTACGGCGCCAGACTTGAGATCTGGTTCCCTTGTGGATCGGGAGTTCGAATCTCTCCCGCGGCGCTTAAAATTTTGGTCAGTTCGCTTGTTTTAAAGTATTACCCCAACATAATCTCAGAATTAAGATTAACGACAAATTTCTTATTTGTGCACCATCCCAAAAAAATAGAACTTTTCAAAATAAACCTCTCCCAAACCATTTTATAATCTAAGCAAAGAACTAATCAAATTATTTGGGTGCACAATTACGACGAATCGTATTTTAAGTCTGTTACAAATTTCATACTGAACATTTCTGACTTATTGAGAGATATCTATAAGAGGTAATATTGCCATTCAGAGGCTTAAGATCACTGGATTGCGTTTCGCAAGACTCAAAGGATGTGGTGCTCAACATAACAGAAATCCTTCCTTAAACTCGAAGATCCTTCAGATTTGCTATAGAAAGCACAAGGACAAAATTTCCATAACCTTTCAAAATAAGATCTTCGGAACTTGCCCTTCGATCCTGCAAATATAAACGAGGTTTTCCTAAAACCTCTACTTTAACCTCAATTCTTTCACGTAATTTGTGGCATCAAGCAATTTTGCCTGAATAATTGTTAA
>JAJZLW010000021.1 GCA_021850505.1 Thermoplasmata archaeon | reverse complement strand
GGTCTAAAGCTGCAGGAAGATTTCCCTCGGCGACAGCAACATGCGCTTTTCTGTTCAAAAATAAAGGATTTTCCATTTCGTCTAAAAGCATAATATTTTCCAGTTAAAAACACTTGTTTATATTTGGACTTTGAAAAGTATGCAGAATAATAATCGTGAAGATTAGATATCATCTGAACAAGCAGCTCATTGTAAAAAAACAATCTCTTATGACCCCTCTATTCCTTTGAACTGTTTTGAGGAATGACTCGGCCCACATACATAGTAAGAAAAGGTTTAATCAGATACTTAAAAAGTAAGAGATCTATCCAAAACCTTTCATCGAAATCCTTTTTAGTTGCTTCCGCTGGTTCCGTAATAGAATTTACTGAATACTTCGTTCCACACAGTTTTATAGATCGGGAACAATGTCATTTACCTGTAGACGCGAAAGATTAATTTGGACACAGTAAACCTAATTCGCCTTTTAAAATAAAAGAATGTTTCTAAAAATGGTAAAACATAATGATAATCTTTGCCTGCCCCTGTGACTTTTAGATAGTCCATTTTAACTGATCGCTGAGAAACCGTTGCGTGACAAATGAGATTTTAGTTAAAATGATTTAAAACTAGTCAAAATTTTGCATAATTCACTTACTTAACTACTTATACAGGGATGAGAAGGATTAATGGTATACCACGGAAATTATTTGAATATTACATTTGGATTGTCCATCCTACTTTTAAAGAACCTTTCAGTATTTTTGTCCAGGAAGTAAACATAACATCCTTCTATTCCCCTGGACAGCAGTATTCTATAGGAATTTTTAACAAGTTCAAGGTACCTGTTTTTTGATCTTTTGAGAGGAAGGTCATAGGAATTTTCAGGATGCCCCTCCCAGGTTTGTTTGTCGAGATCATATATCAGATCGTTACCAAAGATTACACCAATGTAATCAAATTCAAACCCTTGTGCTGTGTACACACACCCTATCTGATTAAAGCCATTAGGATCGTGTGCCCATAATTTCTCGGAAGGAATGCCAACCGCTAATTTTCTATTTCCGATATCAGATTTTGCGTTCCAAGGCCTCATGTACGAGCCAATCACCACATCTGATACGAGTGTACCGTCCTCCTTCGGTGCCGACCATGGCCAACAAAATCCGGCAGCTAATCTTGCTTTCTTACCCATTTTACCTTTTTCCACAATAGCTCTTTCCAGACTTTCAGGGGAATCAAAAATCCTAAAATCAAATTGTTCTTCTCCCGACCAAATTACATTTGCGGTTCGCTCTATTCCAAGCGTATTGTTAATCCAATTCACAAAGGCATCAGACCCCTGGCAACGGAACTGGGCTTCAAGACGAATCTTTATAATGTTAACGTTTAGACTAGAAGCGTGGGTCTCAATATAGGATGTGGAACCAACCTCTTCAGGTCTTACTATCTGGTGGTTATCCACGAAAAAAACAGAGACTTTGGAAGATCTAATAAGTTGATCAACGATCGGAGTGTTGTTCCTCTCACTAGACCGGGTGAATCTACTCCTGTCTCTTTCCCACATTCTGTGTGCCTCATCTGCGATGATAACATCAACTTCATTCTCTAAAGCCTTACCGTATTGGTTGAAGTGCCGAACCTGAAATGAACTCCTGCTGCCTAGTATATACCTGAGAGTTGCGGTAAAAGCCCTTGATCCTGTCACGTAGTGTGTGTTATAATGCTCTCTGGAGAGATCGCCCATTAAGTTCATAGCTATGACGGATTTTCCTGTTCCTGGACCACCCTGCACGATTATTGCTGATTTGCGGCCTTTAAGAACACCTTCCTTCACTGCCTCTTTGACCATATCGTACACAACAAGCTGGTCATCAAGGAGAGTGTATTCCTTCAAGCCCTGAATAACGCCTGAGATATAATCCATCAATTTCTTGCTGGGCTTGAATTTACTATTTTCAATTCTATTTAAAACTTCGACGCCGCCACCAAAGGATAATCTCTTATTTAAAAAAGAACAAAGATCTCTTACTTGATCCTTCGTGAAGAGTGGGAAATTTTCAAGATAGAATCTAAATTTACCGTCAAAAATTACGTCGCCTTGGATAAGAGGATAATTGTGAAGGTACGAACATGCGCTGAGAATTACCGGAAAGTTCCCTTCGTAAAATGTAGACTGATAATCTTGAAGATATTCTTTGTACTGGCCGACCTGGACGGACGGGTGCAATACGTCTCTCTCAGAAAGACCAATCCATGTTACAACTTCTCTCTCCCCGACTGATGGCATAGCTTTCTGCCATTGCTTCAACTCAACGATTACAGCATTGTCTCTCATTTGCGAGTCCCTGCCACAGACAAGACAATCTAACCTTTTCGATGTCTGCGGGAGCTGATACTCGAGAATTATTCCATGGTCAGTCAGGTTGGCCAATTGAAAAACAGTTGAAATAGCCCTCAGTGAATTTTGCCATGAATTTATCTCTGCAATATTGGGATAATAATGAAAGTATTCGAAGAAACTATTTCTGAGTTTATCAGCAATTCTATTGTAGGCGGTATCTTCACTAAACTGAGAAATTGTTCCAGAATATAGACGCATTCCTAATATTGGTACTATCTCAAAGTATAAATATTATTTCATAAATTTCTATTAGAGACCTGCCCAAGACTTGGAAAGAAACCCAAATTTGTGGCCTTATTCTGGTTCATGAACCTTTCCCATTTCGAATCATCTGAACAATACACGGGTGGTCTTACATGCCATGAAACGTCCTACTGTTATGGAAGATTATCGACCACTTCATAGGTTTGGGATTATAATTGAAAATTATATCCCACCGGTTGTACACAACCTAGACGAGATGGTTTTCCACGATGATAGGAAGAGAAAGCACAAAGTTATGTAGGTACCCTTGGTTCTCATACCTTTGCAGATGTCAGGCATATAAAACGAACCTAGCAGATTATTCCTGAAAAACTATATGGAATACATTGAAATAATTGGAATCGAAGAGGCTCCTTCATTCCGGGCACTTTTCATAAGGCCAAGATTATTTGATACAGATGCAATAAAAGAGAAGATCATATTTCGGCTTGCAATGGAAAACATTGCAACCATTGAAATATAAATACATGTATTCAACACCAGTAAGAAGAAAGTTAAGGGGAAATTACGGAGATCCAGAATCAAGATGGTATGAGCCAACAAAGATCTTGTCAGAAGGTAGAAAATATCATATGGCTACTGATGCGGACCGCACATAATGGTGGACGGGATCATAAAAAGTGGAATCCGCATGACTCTATGCTATCAAAAATTAAACCTGGAGAGAACCCAAGTGAGATAAAGAAAATCGTCAGTTGTTAAAAAATAAGATACAACATTGGTTTAAGATAAAAATTCAAGATGATAGCCCAAATTCCTTCGCTCCGATTGCGTAAATATGTTTGTTGAGAATAAAGTATTATACCTATGTCTCAACAAAATTTTGTTAACAGGGTTGAAGAAATAGATATTTTCGCACATTCTAAAATACGCGGAGAATTGCTTTTCGCTGAATGCAAGTAGACAAAAAACCCTTTGTAAATGGATGTCGTTGAAGATCTTAAAGATAGAGTCTGAAACTCTGAAAAAACAATTTCCTTAGAAAAAACATACGTATAGTGTTTTTTTTTTTGAAAGGTGGCTTTAAGGTAATTATAAAGAACTGAGCGATGACACTATCTTAATGGGGCCCCCAGACATACAGAAATTTATCCCAAAGGAATTTCGAGAACTAAAAAATTTGCCGATATGGATTCAAGCACAGTTTAAGGCTGTGTTATCATGCACACATGTCTCTAATAACTCTCTATTCTCAAACCTTCTATATCATTAAAATGCTTTATATTGCGCGTTATCAGAATCTCGTTTCTTCTCAAACATATACCCGCAATCATAGAATCTTCTGGTTCTATTGTTGATCCATGTTTTCTTTTTTGTGCAGAGATCCTTCCAGCTTCTTTTGCAGAATCTCCATCAAAACTTATTATTGAGAGTCCGTTTAGTATTCGATTTATCTTATTTCTCTCTTGATCCTGTTTAATGCTAAGGGCCACACCAACGAATAACTCAAAAATTGAAATTGAAGAAACCGCAATAGTATTCCCATTTTTTTCAATTTCCTCTGCTTTCTTTATCGCATCTTTATCAGATCTCATTATGTCTATAAGAAATGAAGTATCAGCTATCATTATCTGTTTAACTCTTTAGTAATTCTATCTATTCTTTCCTTGCTTAGTTTCCTTGAATCTTTAATAATTTTCTCTAAAGATTTCGCCTCATCTTCTTTTATCATGCCCTTTAAATCTAGGACATTCGTTTTATTTGTCAGCCTGTATATAAGCTCTGTAAAACTTTCGTTCTTTGACTTTAACTCAGCTAACCTTAAGTAGGCTTCATCTGAAATAGATATATTTTTACTTCCCATAACTTATACACACACATATGTGTGTGTATCATATAAATTTTTTCAGGATTATGATTTAAAGCATACTGATTCCTTCTTATTTTCTTGAAACAGCGTTTAGATATTTGCTAATAGAAACTACTATAATTCTTTACACTTAGATTGATGAGGGTATTGCGCGATGCTCATGTTGTTAACGTGGAGAAGGAGCCCAAATACTGGTTCTGCGGTTAAAAAAAACCCAAGGGGAACACCAGGGTTCGTCTAATATTTCCCACAGAAAAAGGGAGAGAACTGCTTGGAAAAGCCATAAGAGTCGTTGAGGATACTGACAGTACTTTCTTTGATATATTGTATGATAATGTGAGTGAATTTACTGAAATGCTCAGAAAACTAATTTCTTCTAATTGAATTTCAGGGTCATCTAATATCCACTTACAAAAACTGACTTTATGCCTGTCTCCTATGTATAGTGTATGATAGTTCGCTGTTTGCTTCGGATCAGTGGTTGATTAATCCTACAATGAAAAAACCGGAGTTACAACTGCCACAGACTCTATAATAAGATCCAAAAAAATTTGATAGAATCTACAAATTTAAGAAAATGGGGAACAAAACAGTCAGGATTTGATCAGTGATAAAGGGAATGCCTTGATTCAATCTCAGACATTCTCACTCGCGTTACTCCTACTTCTTTTGAGGTCATTTTAAAGATAATTGGAACCAGTTCTCTTAACACCTATCTTTTCGTAAATGTGATCTGAGGTGATTATTTCGTCTCCACACAGTGAAGCATGGAAAGAGTCAAACACTCCCGTTTTTTCGTGATCTATAAGGTGCGCTGCTGCTAATACATTCGACTTGTTCGCACCTTTCAGCTCAGCGATGGATAGTACACTAGCAAACATTCCTTTTACAGGAATCCCTTTCCGAACACTAACCAGCGCGAGTTCCACCAATGTCAGAATCGAGGTATATATACGCCCTTCATAGGCTTCCAATACTTTGATTGCCCACGAGTTCAGCTTATCATCGGAATTCGCAATCGCGATGAAGAAATCTGTATCCGCGTATGGCATTTATCTTCTTTCCTTGTGTCTTCTGCTGTTCCTTTCTGCGATTTCTTTGTTCGCTTCTTCTTCAGCCATTACCCCAATATCTCCTGCCGTCAACTTATCAATTTCCATTTCTTTGCCCCATTTTCTGAGATCTGTAACAGGATCTTTTGGTCTAGGAATTAAAACAATTTCGTCTAATAATTTTACTATAAAGAATCTATCCCCATATTGTTTTATTGCATCTTTACCTATATTAATTCGTCCCTTTTCATCCATTCTAGCTTCTTCAATCATTTTGTACAATATTGAATTTAATCTAATTAAATTTGTGGGAATTTACTTATATTTAGGGTAATCATGTATATGATTTCCCACTAACGCAGTTCAGAAAACTTAAAACCATGAAGTTAAACTACAAAAAATAAACTCATAATGAACCTGTCGGGATTTGATTGAAGTTTTAAGCTAATACCTTGACAGATGGCCTTCAAGACTGACAATAGTATGCAATTAGTGGAGTGTTTTTGTTGAGTTGTTTTACTATGCCAGTTAACCGTTAAATGTTTATATGGCACTTTAATCAATGTTCATGGTCAAAACCACGATTAATCTTGATGAAGAAATCTATACGGAAATCGTCAAAGAATCGATAGAAAAGTATGGCAGCACCAAGAATATATCAAAAATCATTAACCAGCGCCTTAGGAATAAGAAAGCTGATGCAAGGAAAAGTGGAAAGCGAATAGTGTTCAAGGTCCGGGAAGACCTGGCATCGCTCGATGCGGACAATGAGATAATAAAGGGATGGGAAGAGAGCAGTAAATGACAATACTGGTTGACACAAATGTTCTGGTATATGACGCTATAGAGAATTCCCCACATCATGACAATGCAAGTAATCTTATCGATAAGTCTGACGATCCCCTGATAAATTCGCTTTCGATAATTGAACTTGGCTTCGTGCTTCCTAGATATGGACTAGATAATGGAAGTGTCAGGATGAAGCTTGAAGAGTTATTGCACAGTGATTACTTCACAGTTTCCTGGCTATCAATAGGCATGCTTGAAGGGGCGTCTACATTCATTGCTGAAAACGGTCTCACTTATAGGGATTTCAACGATTGGATAATTGCCTTTGACGCGCATTCAAGAAATATACCCTTAGTGACTTTTGATAAGACCCTGTCCAAAAAATGCAAGAATCTGGGTGTACAAGTTATTGAGATGTGATCTACAGAATGGACCGGTCGGGACTTGAACCCGAGGCCTCCTGCTTGCAAAGCAGGCGATCTACCGCTGATCTACCGGCCCAGTTGCTCACCGTAATTTTGTTTATGAATAATAATTCTTCAGTGTTATTCGCATAAAGGTATAGAATAATGATCTTTGCTTAATGGAATTAGAAGAAAATAAGTTAATAACGTGTTGCATTAGGAGTTAAGTGATAGCGGTTAAAATAGGCGGAAGCGTAATTACCAGGAAGGATACATACAGACACTTTCTTCCAGATGTTTGCAGGAATATTGTCAGGTCATTATTTCCATTCCGCAATGAACTTGTTGTATTGCATGGAGGCGGCTCTTTTGGTCATATTCTTGCAAATGAGGCTAATTTACCAGCCGAGTTGAATGAAAGAACAAAGAGATACTTTTCAAGAATACATAACGATGTTTTACTTCTGAACTCTAAAATCAATGACATAATGGCGGAAGAGGGGTTTAATCCTGTTTCCATTCCGACTGCTTTATTCTTTGGTGAAAAAGGACTGAATGTTAGGCCCTATAGAAAATTTCTGGAGTCCGGCTTTAATCCGGTTGGAATGGGTGACATTGTATTATCAGGAAAAACTGTAAAAATTATCTCCGCTGATGATATTATGCTTGAACTTAGCAAAGAATTTAACCCAAGACTGGTTATATTCTTCACTGATGTGGACGGAATATACAGCGATGACCCAAAAAAGGATCCTGATGCTAGGCTATTGCCAACGATCGACAGCGATATAAATTTCAAAGCGGTCCAGAATGATGTCACCGGCGGCATGAAGCATAAATACGAAATAATAAAGAAAATCAGTCATCATGCAGATATGATAGCTGTGATAAACGGCAAATATCCAGAAAGATTAAAGGACCTCGGCTCAGAAAGATTCATAGGAACTGTGATAGAAAATGGACGATAATATTGAAGCACGAAAGACAGAGCATATCAAGATAGCTGAAAATGAACAGGTTACATCCGAAAGAAATTTCTGGGATGACATTCGCCTTGTTCACCAGGCAATTCCAGATTTCGATTTTGATTCCATAATAACAAAAGCGAGTTTTCTGGGAAAGAATTTTTCATTTCCTGTTGTCATTTCATCAATGACCGGTGGCACGGAAAGGGCAAGAAACATAAACCGGAACCTGGCAGCCATGGCAGAAAGATTCCATATCCCAATGGGTGTCGGAAGTATGAGAGCTTGCATACAGAATCATTCGCTTTCAGAAACATACTCTGTTATCAATGCCTTCAAGATCCCGGCAAAATTTGCAAATATTGGAGCGCCTCAGCTCGTAGATCAATCCAAGCCCGCTTTCTCTGATGCGGATATAGAATATGCATTCAATCTTATAGGAGCCGATTTCCTGATAGTACATTTCAACTTCCTGCAGGAAATGGTTCAGCCTGAGGGCGACCACAATGCAAAAGGCATTTTCAGAAGGCTGAAAGAACTGGCAGCCAGCTATCCAGTCATTGCGAAAGAGACCGGGAATGGTTTTTCACGCGAGGCTGCACTGGAGCTGAAGGATGCCGGCGTTAAGGCGATCGACGTCGGTGGTTTAGGAGGAACGTCGTTCGCAGCAATAGAATACTACAGGGCAAAAAACTCCGGCGATACCGAGAAAATGCTTTCGGGAAAGACGTTCTGGAACTGGGGTGTACCTTCACCGGCATCGGTTGTTTACTGCAGCAATCTTCTACCGGTAATTGGAAGCGGCGGTTTAAGAAATGGGCAGGATCTTGGGAAAGCCTTAATGCTGGGTGCTTCCCTTGGAGGATTTGCAAGAAGCCTTCTTGCCTCAGCGGATTCCTCCGTTGAATCTCTGGAAAGAGAGATCTCCCAGATCATAAGAGATTTGAAGATTACAATGTTCCTGACGGGTGCAAAGGATATTTCAGAGTTAAGAAAAATAAGGCGCATTATTTATGAGCCTTTGAAATCATGGATCGATGCATATGAATGATGATTATGAACCTCCGCCGGAGATAGAGACGAGCATTGACTGCCCGGTCTGCGGATCAAAATTGTTTATGATCTATTATACGACAAATATTCCGTATGAGGGAAAAATTGTGATAAACACATATGTTTGCCACAAATGTATGTACAAGAATCCTCAGGTCTTTACGGATAACCAGGATAAAAAGCAGAGAATAGAACTTTCAATCGAGACGCCTGACGACCTCAATACTCTCATCTATCGATCGCCAAAGGCTTCGATTGTCCTCCCGGATCTCGGGACGGAGATACTTCCTGGCAACGAATCTAATGGTGAGATTACTACTGTCGAGGGTATCCTGCTCACGATCAGGGACAGGCTTGATCTGTTCATAGACGAAACTAACGCGGAAAAGGTCGAATCTATGAAACTGTTGCTTTCAGATCTTGAAAGAAATACAATCGGCATGAAGATAATTGTCGAGGACGAAAGCGGGAAAAGCATGATCCACAGCTCAAGGGCTGTTGTTGAATACATTAAGAAGGATTGAATCCCTCAGCCATTGAAGGATCTCATTTCTTTTTCCTTACAACCATCTGAAGCCCCGACCATGATACCTTATAGCCAAGTGCGGTAAGTGTGTCCTCGACGTCCAGGTGCATCTTTACCAATGCCTCAATCATCTCATCAGAATCCGGATAGAGTGGGTCTATCTTTTTCTTTAATTCATCCAAATTCGGTACTTTCAAAGGAACGATTTCTGGTTGTATTTTTTCTAATCTTTTTTTGCTCCCTGAATCTGTAAGTACAAAATTCAGAAGATAATCCCAGTCCAGCTTTTCTGGAAAGCATATCTCGCTCTGCAACTTCTTCTCGCCTTTCTTTATTATATAGACGAAAACTGCCTTTAAGCCAATCTCTTCAAGCTTTTTCATCCACTTATCGTTGTAGGCCTTCTGGTTTGGTCTCGTAATGCATATAACCGTGTTTGCGTGATCTCTCTCAAGGATATAATCGGGAATAAAAACCTCGGAGCCTATAAATATTGGATCGGCTCGCCTGATTCCAGGATACTGTATGACGGCATCACTTTCCCTGGCAATATCAGGGAAATATGATCTTGAAGACGAGTCAAGATGAAACCTGAATCTTTCTTTTTTCCTTTCTCGTGATAATTCGACTTCTGAATCAATTTCCCATTCATCGAACGATATCAGGTATCTTATTATGCCGGCGAATTTTGTTGAATATTTTTTTGATTCCTCTATAACGGAGGCAGGTCCCTCAATCCAGATATTCCTGATTTCATTTCCTGAGGAATCAATTCTGTACATAAGATCCAGCGATCGTATCTTAGAAACAACTAGACCATAGGATCTCATCCCGGATACTGAAAGTGAAACAGCCCGCATTAAAAGCGTCTCAACCTGTTCGAGATTGAAACGCCTGCACAGTTCATCCTCGCTGATTTCAGGTATCTCGGAAAGAATCTCCTCGTCTTCGAGATCCGAATATAGAGACTCGAGGATATCATCTTCGCTGCATCCTTCTTCTTTTGCTATCTTTGAGAGAATTTCACTTTTTTGAGATGTGTCAAAGACGCCGTTAGGAGCTGAAAGGAAAACCTTTGATCTGATGCTTTCAGGTTCAAGGGACCCGGGTTTCGTGAATTTACAGGATCTAAACATAACTTCGGCGATTCCCTTTAGGATCTTGTTAAATTGCACCTGCAATTCCAGTTCCTTGATTTCATCTTCAATATCCTTCCTCTTTCTACCGATCTTTTCGGTGAAAAGATCCTTTACCTTCCTTGCATACTCAATGCCCGATTCGCTAAGGAATGTCGGTATAACGGTTCCAGCCTTTGTGTTACGCCTTACTGACAGAAGTTCTGTTTGGAACGCCCTTACCTCTCCTCCTGCTTGTGTTGTATTCCCCCGTTCCTGATGATATCAATTCGTACATCACGGCATTTTTTCCAGCTCCGGGCCTGACTATTCTTCCTAATCGCTGCTTGAATTGCCTGTTACTGCCTGATCCACTTATGACGACAGCCACCGATGCCTCAGGCACGTCTATGCCTTCGTCCAGGATCCTGCTGGTGGCAAGCTTTGTTATCCTGCCTTCCCTGAAATAATCAAGGTATAGCTTTCTCTCTTTTCCGGGTGTTTTATAAGTAAGGGCAGGAATGAGGAATTCCCTGGAAATAAGATATGCTGTGGATGTGTCCTCAGCAAATATAAGTGTTTTTTCATTTCTGTGCCTTGACAGAACATATCTTACAAATTCGACCTTGGCTCTCGCGTTGAATGCGATCTGCCTTGATTTTCTCCATGCAAGTAATGCTTCTCTACCCTCCGGGTTCCAGGATCTTCTTATGAATTTCTGGAAGTCAAACTGTCCTTTCAGCGATATGTTGTATCTTCGCAGATAGGACAGAAATATATTCCTGTATCTCTCATATTCTTCTGTTTCTGAATCTGAAAGCTCGACTGGTATCCTTCTTATCTGGAAACCTGAGATAAAGTCGCTCAGTTCTTCATATCCCATTTCGAATATCTTTCCTCCCATGAATGGAAGAAGAAGCTCTTCAAGGCCATCCGGCCTTTCGTATGTTGCACTGAGGCCAAGCCTGTAAGGGGCGGCATACATTTTTGCTATCTGTGAATACTGCTCAGAAGCCATGTGGTGAACCTCGTCTGCAAGAAGGAATTTAAATTTGTTTCCAATTTTCTCTGCGAGTAGATATGCTGAATCATATGTTGAAATAGTAATTGGCCTGATTTCCCTCACATCTCCACCTAACTGGCCTATATCCATCCCTGTGCTCTTTGCGAGCCTGTCCCTCCACTGCTGGATAAGTTCTATTGTGGGAGCAACTACCAGCGCTGATTGTTTCAGGGCAGCGATTGCAGCTATTCCGATGTGGGTCTTCCCGGTTGCTGTTGGAAGCACCACAATACCCCTGCGCGAATTTTTCTCCCAGGCCTTCAGTGCTTCCTTCTGGTATGGTCTCAAATTAGTCTCTGCCTTAATTTCAATGTTATTGTCATTATCATAAACATTATCGATTGCATCTGGCAGAAGTGCCTTAAGGTCACTGTAGAAACTTGCATAGCATCTGTGCTGATTTATCCTGCCGTCGAAGCGCAGATAACCGGGAACCCTGATATTGGCAGGCCATTTAGATACAGTAATGGTTCCTCTATCAAACCTTAATTCTGGCTTATGATCTGAAGAAGTTTCCATTAATACCTTCTTTGATATTGTTGCTTGGTATTTAATTGAAGGTAAATTACTTTACAAATTTAATTGCGAGTTAATTGCAGACATCTCGTTCACGATCGGTTGAACGCCATTGTAATTAGACTGGAGATATTGATAGGTATACGAAAGCAGATAAGTTGGGTCAAAGTAAGGCCCGTTTAGTATCCAAGTCCCGGAAGGCCCTGTTATTATCAGGACAGTATTAACATGCGCAGGGTTGCCAAGGTAAGCAGAGGGTTTTCCCTGATTGGTGGGAACTACTGCCGTATATTTATACGCAAGAGATGTTATTGCCGATGGAAGGCCTGATGCGTTGATTTCGCTCTCGCCTGTTGAAACCAACTGGCTGGAAGGTATAGGTGTGTTGCCAGGATATGTTCCAGTCATAGTCTCATTGTACATATAAAAAGGGCTGAATGTATAGGTGTAGCCTTTTGCACTGAATGAAAATCCTGTGGTGAAGATCAGCCCGGGAATGTTTGCAAGGCTACCTTCATCCGGAGATGAATAGTGCCCGTAAACATCGTTCTGGACTGAACTGTAGTATGCTTTTATGGAGCCGTATATTCCCCAGGAAACCGAAGCGCCGATCGGGCAACCTATCCATGATATGAAATATATCGAGTAGGTATGCGCTGGAGCGTAGTCAGTTGCTGAAACCTCCGCAAATGAAAGACCATAAGGTATCTGGTTCGGTGGCGAGAAACTGGTTGATGGAGAGCCTCCTGATGGTAAATGAACTATGCCCAATCCAAACAGTACTCCTACTATGACAATAACTGCAACTACCGGTGCACCAATAACGAGTATTCTATTCTGTGATAATGCTGATTTCTGCTCCACTTTCTTCTCATACCTGTTATGTGCTTTTTTTGCCATTTTCTGCTTTTAACAAAATGAATTTAGGTTATTAATCCTTTATCTTCATTCAATCCTCAAGTGAAACTTGTGGTTGTGTTTGTTTCCTTTGATACTTAAATAAAAATAAATATAAGAATGAATTAGTGTACTTGATGTATAATCCTTTAAGGTTTTACGCTAATGAGGCGATGAAATCTATCAATGATAAAGCAAAAGAAGTTCTTTCTTTCCTGTATCCTGCGGTTACGATAAGCGAGGATGCCGGGGAGCTTGTAATTGAGGCAGATCTTCCTGGATTCGATAAAAAGGATGTTAAGGTAAGACTTGACAGAAATGCATTAGTGATACAGGGATCCAGGAAGATGGATCAGAAAGGCACAATACTCATGAACCAGAGGCCTGAAAGTGTATTTAAGAGGGTTTCCCTTCCATACGATGTCGATCCTGCTGCTGAGCTGAGTGCAAAGTACCTAAACGGCGTCCTGACAGTAAGAGTGCCTGTGAAAGGAGTTCGAACTGTCAAGGTAGACTGATCTTCTCTGTTTAACACAAACTAATTTTCATTCTTGGGCCATTCACTTATTCGGTATTTGGTCCTGCATACAGACATGTAAGGTATATACAGTAATTATC
>JAJZLW010000020.1 GCA_021850505.1 Thermoplasmata archaeon | reverse complement strand
CATTCTCGCAATGGGCCTTGACGGAATCAACAGGAAGATTGACCCGCCTGATCCAGTGGAGCGGGATATCTATCATATGACTGCAGAAGAGAGGCTGAAGCATGGGATCGGCTCGATGCCAGAAAGCCTGGGCGAGGCTTTGCATCACTTCAGGCAGAGCAAGCTGATGCAGGAATCTCTCGGTAAGCATATATTCGATAATTTCGCGACAGTAAAGCAGAGAGAATGGGATGCATTCCGTTCATTCGTGACTAAATGGGAAGTGGACAGGTACCTGCCTAAACTATAAAGCTCTTAATGTCCAAATTTTCTAAAATTACTTTTAAATAGGGCAACTGCCCTGGCAGGTCGCCTATCTTCGTATTTCAGTAAATTTCAAATTTGAAGTATATTTGAAAGCTTTGATTACTTTGATTTGAAGTAAAACCCAACCAAAGCAATCGTATTAGGCAATGTTTATCTGCTAACTGAAAATATTCTATTTAATGCTGGGAAATCTTCTTTACAACGAGGATTGCATAGAGGGTGCGAGGAGACGCCTCAAAGACGGGACCGTGGATCTGATAATTACCGATCCTCCATATGGAATTAATGCCGATACTTTCGAGAAGCATTACAACAGAAAAGAAAGCAATGTTATAGACGGCTATGTTGAAATCCCCGTGGAAAAATATGGGGAATTTTGCAACAACTGGATCAAAGAGGCTGAACGCATCCTGAGGCCCGGGGGTAGCATTTACATAGTATCAGGTTACACAAATCTGTATCATGTGATGGCTGCACTTAGAAATACAAAGTTAAAAATGGTCAACCACATCATCTGGAAATACAACTTTGGTGTGCATACCACACGAAAGTACGTTTCCTCCCACTATCACATACTTTACCTGATTAAACCAGGTGGAAAGTTCACCTTTAACACTTTCTGCCGGTATGGTGAAAATGAAAGGGATGATACTGGAGGCTCACTAAATTACCGGGACAGAGAGGACGTTTGGGTTATCAACAAAGAGTACAAACCCAATCAGAAGAAGAACAGGAACGAACTCCCCACTAGCTTGCTCATCAAGATGATGCAGTACAGCAGCAATGAGGGCGATCTCGTTTGCGATCTCTTTCTTGGTGGGTTCTCTACCGCGAGGGTTGCAATCGGTCTTAGAAGAAAAGTTACAGGCTTTGAGATAAGCCAGAATATATTTAGGAATGGGATATCTTCATTAGAAAAGGTGAAACCAGGTTATCTATTTGAAAACATCAGGATACCGGATAAATCTAATTTTTACAACAGGGGGAAGCCGTGGACAGAGGAAGAAAAAATGAGGGTGAAGATAAGATATGCAAATCTCTTAAGCATGGGTAAAAGCAGTAAAGAATCCATAGATTCGCTTTCGTCTGAACTGGGAAGGGGACATTTTTCCATTTCCAAAATCCTGAAATCCGAGAAAGATTCATTCGCATTAAGGATCAACAATAAGCGTGAGCTTACATAATCAGCCTATTTCGAGATCTATAGGACACACAATTTGTCCTATTTATTCAAGAAACGTTGAGCACATCACATGTTGTATAACCAAAGGACTTTTTAAGGAGGAATTACCAAAAAAGGCAAAACCCGGTCCTGTAATTCACGCAAGGATGATATATATTGCAGGTATCCATTTTCAATGAAGTATTCGGCTAAAATGGCTGTTGCTTTTATAACCCTGGCTCTGGTTTTTACTGGAGTTGGTGTGGCATACAGAGAAACGGCCAAGAACGCTGAACTTCAAGCAAACCCTTATTCTTATATTCCATCAAAAGTGAATGACATTTGGCGGGGAACGTATGATAATACCACCGTGATCGTTTTCTCTGGAAGCACGTATTATGGGGCAATCATCTTTGGGCAAAATTTAATCATAGAAAAATCAAACCTATTTAAGGTGTTCAGCACACAGCTAAACCTGCATGTTTCATTAGTTTTTTACAACGTTCCAATCATAAGCATCCCAGACAATAGTACTTTCAGTTTCAGTGGTTTCAGTCTTATCGATAGAATGTTTGGTGGAAACACATCATCAGGAAAACATGGCTATCAATATATTGCAAACCCGGAGTCAGGTATAATGATTATGGGTAGTTTAGAGGCAATTAAAGCGTCTCTCACATCCAGTTATCAAAAAACTTTCATCAGCACATTTGAACTTAGTCCGATACTTAATACCAACTTTTTCTCATTTGAAATCATACATCCCACGTCGCAGATCATTAATTTTGCCTCAGGAAATATATCTGGCAGATCCATGCAGGTATATCTGTATCTTAACAACAGGATAAACAGCGTGGAGCTATTCATCATTCTGGGTTATATTCTTCCTGCAAACAGCACAGTTATACCTTTGCCTGACAATGGATTGCTTCTTACATTGAACCAAGGCAATTTCTTTTACGAATTTACCTACATTAACCTTGAACTTTTCATGACACTGGTGATACATTGACAAACAAAACGATCTGGAACTCCATCAGCCTGGCCGGTTTTTTTCTCAAAAATTACAGAAAATCCAATGCTTTCAGGTACATTATTACATTATTTTTCTTAATCGGTCTGCTCATGTCGGTGCTTTCGATATTTTTCCTGAATTCTATTGTCAGTGAATTTGTTCCAGGCTCAATAAAAATAATTCACTACCCAACGCAGATCCTGGAGGACATATACAACTTTGCATGGGCGAGCATAGCGATTTATCTGCCAGTGCTGGCGGTTGCTTTCTTCGCGTCTACTTCAATTTCTTCGGATCTGGAGTCAAGAAATATCTATCAATTTATGACTATGCCAATTTCAAAAGAGGAATATCTTCTCTCGAAAATCATCTCCAGTTTCATCGCGTCAATTATCTCCTTACTTGCCTTTATTGCAATGCAATTTATAACATACATTCTTATTTTTAGGAATTTTCCCTCCATGGCTTTTTTGAACTACGTTGCGGTGATGGTTTTAATCATATTCACTGACACCACTGCTGCTATGGTATTTAGCAGCATCATCAGGAAAGAGATCTATGGGCCAATAGGATTCATCTTAATTTTTCTTCTAATTACAAACGTTTTATCACTTTTGATATCAAGCATGAGTAGTTTAAATGACAGTTTTATAATTACGAATGCACAAAGATTGGCCTATCTTGTCTTTCTGAATGTTGAACCGTATTTTATGGTCTACACCGGTTCTCTGTCGAGTATTAGCTTTAACTCAGAACTCCTCTTAATTTACATACAGATTGCTTACACCGCAGCTTTTCTGTTTATTCTATATTTTGCCTTCATGCGGAGAGGTGAGGTAAAATAAGCTCAATTACGGTCAGGAATGTGCGCAGGATCATAAATAAAAAAACCGTTCTAGATATACCGGAACTTCGCATTTCGAATTCTGTTGTTGGTGTGGTTGGCCCAAATGGCAGCGGGAAGTCGACCTTACTTAAAATTATTTCAGGTTGCATCGAAGAATATCTGGGATCAAGCTTTGTTGACGGGTTAAATATTGTCGAAAACCACAAAAAATGTGTCAGGAAAATAGGCGCGCTAATTGAAAACCCTCAGCTGTATTCGTATGTCAATTCTTACGATATGCTTCAAATTGCGTTTAAACTGAGGAATGGTAAGAATGGAAACGAGGACGAAATTGAAAATAGTCTAAATCAGGTGGGCCTGATTTCAAAAAAGGACGTACAGATACGGGATCTTTCATCAGGGGAGAAAAAAAGGCTTTCCATAGGTCTTGCTCTAGTAGGTTCACCAGATATAATTATTCTGGACGAACCAACTAACAACATGGATTCAGAAGGGGTGGTGATATTTCAGCGTTTGATAAACAGCATGAGAGAAGATAGTAACAGGCTTATCATAATAACATCTCATGAATTAGATATTATCGGTAAAATATGTGATAGGCTGATTTTTCTCATCAATGGCCAAATAAGGAAAGACTTTATAACAAACAAAAATGGATATTTCCTGCTGCTGGAAACAGACATTTCTGCAAATCCAGCTGCTTTAGGGCAATTCAGGACTGAGATGCTCACCGGAAACAGGGTTGCAGTCTGGATTGAGAATGAGGATGAGCTAAATTATCTTTTCAGAATAATCTCAGAAATGGGTATTAAATTAAAAGGCATAGAGAAAATGACACAGGCTGAATTTGAATACAAAAAAGTATTAAACCAGTTATAAAGGATATGCTATGAAAATTCAATACAAAGTTCTTGGAAAAGGCTAAAGATGACTGGATCTAAAAATATAGGCAATACAGAAAAAAATCATTTTAGAGGAGAGAAACTTCATCCCCTAGAAGAACCTTCATCCCCGCCTGCGACACCAGCTTGCCATTCACATCCTGAATTTCTATTATGCCAATATATGATTTGTAATCGAAAAGCATCAAAGACACATTCAGGTAAGCTTGGCCGTTCATTGTACCTTCAGTTGTATTTGCGTTCACGAAGATATATCTGGCACCATCATAGGTTGAATTAATAATCTGCTGACTCCTAGAAGTTATCGCAATTGCCAGGTTAAAGAGCGTGGTGTTGTAATTGTTGTTGAATTTCAACAGGCCGATCAGTGTTGTGTTACCGGTTCCATTCCCATAAGTGGAAAATGCTATTGCAGACAGGTTTGAAAGTGCATCGTTAAGATATGCAGATTCAGATGCTGTAGTTGCTGTGTTTGACGTATTTACAAATTCCCTGAATAAAGACGATGCGTTCTGTATGTTCACATCTACCTGGAGGTAATTAGTTTCTAAAACGCCTGTTTGGGTCTGGATTTGTGCTGAATTTAAAAATATGGAGTGAGACGGCGAAGGAGCAGGGTTTTTAAGTATCGTCACCTCGCTGTTCATGAGTGACAGAACGGAGCTTTGGCTAACGTTTACAGTTGAAAGATGGAGCACAAGGATTAAGTAATTAGAATATACCGAAATCATGACGTTTACAAAGTCGCTTGTAGCATTCAGTCCTGCAAACAAACTGGTAAATTCGTTTGATTTCACGAAAGCGTATATGTATGGCGTTCCAGAAGACGTAAATCCCAATGTTACATTGCTGGTAGTTGAATTCTGTGCGCTATCATTCATTATGGTCCAGATATGGTTAACCTCACTTTGATTTCTCTCTGAAATGTAACCGACCGTCACAATTCCTGTTCCGTTAACAGGTTGAAAAACGGCCAACTCAATAGATGTTATGCCAGAAACTGATGGTGAGGTAGACGTAGGCGCTGAAACGTATGGAGTCGCCTCTCCAGAACTATAGCTTGAATCCGAAAGAGCCAGGAATGGCATCCTTTCAACAAGTTGCTTATATCCCGGAAGCACATATGTTGTGAGAGGAGTTGACGAATAAGATGAAAAATATGAACCGCCATCACCTTCCAATATTCCTATCCCGGAAGATGCATTATTGGCTACACCAACGGTTCCTGTGGTCTGTGTCCAGCTGCCTCCAACACTTTTGTTTACCTGATTGGAACTGACAACGTTAGGGGAGTTGTATTGGGGCGAAGTTGTAGGATATTGTGTAGAAATTTTACCAGTGCTGAGTAAGCTCAACCTTTCAGTCTCGTAAAGAAACCCAGTGGCAATAACTATAACTGCAACGATGAAAACTATAGCGATTTTTGCAAATTTACCCATCCACAGATTTATGAAAGTCAGGTATTTATACTTTGTCGAAAATTCAAATTCTAGGACCCCTTTCCATAGTACATCGTCATATCATTTATTTTAGATGCGAGATCGCATAAGGGTGGGAGCGGATTATTCAGTTTTGCATTCAGATCTGGCATGATGAGTCATTAGTTGCCGTAGATAGGATAAAAAAGATCTATCTATTTGTGCGTCGACTCATCATATTAAATTATGAAGCAACCGATTATATTGCACACTGTCCGGAAGCATCTGAAACAGAAATAAATGCCTTAATTTTTTAGACGCCGTTTGCTTTTAGCTTAATTCTGCTAAAAAAAGCGGTAACATAAATTATTTGCTAGCATGTATAGTACTCACCACATGAAAACAAACCATGGTTTTTACTATTAAGGTAGGATATACAAGGCATGAATCAAGAGCAGGCATATGGTCTTCGAATAGCATCAGACCCTCATGTATCAGGTGACAGTGTCTATTACACATTAACATGGATCGAGGGTGATGAATACAGATCATCAATTTATCGCCTCAATTCAGGGAAACAGGAAAGAATGACATTCGGTGGGCACGAGAAAAAACCATTTTTCAAGAATGGATCGCTATATTATGTTTTCTCAGACCACGAAGAAGAATGTTTAATGAAGATAGAGGAAAATAAGGAACCTGTTAAACTATTCACATCAAAGTCAGTCTCAAAATACGTTTTCCACGATAAGGGAATTCTAGCTATAGTTCAGGATAAAGTCGACACGAAAAAACCCTTTGCAACGGAAAATGTAAGGTACAGATTTGATGGCTATGGGCTCTTCAGATCAAGGAAAAAACTTGTATTAATCGGAAAGGAAAACAGGGAGCTCGTCAGTGGTGATTTTGATGTTACAGATGTAAGCACAAACGGAAAAAGAATTATTTTTTCATCCACCAAGGAAGATGACAAGACGGGTTCAGAGGACGTTTACGAGCTGGATCTCTCCACAATAGAATCCAGGAGAATTACCTCTGGGAAAGGCATGGCTTCACCTGTACTGGTCACAGAAAGTGGGCAGATTGCTTATATTGGGCACAGAAGAGGAAAAGTTCCATGGGCTCCAACTAAACTGATTTTTCCTGAAACCGGTAAAGAAGTTGAGATTGGAAAATCTGCGTCAAATTCTGTAGGTTCAGATCTCTTTGTACCAGGGTCAAATTCACTTATATACGACTCCGGTTCATACTACATGATCGGACAGGTTGGCGCCTCTTCATACGTTTTCAAGTATGATGGATCTGTTACAAAGGTCACTGGGGAGGGAATTTCTGTGCGTTCTTTCGATATCTCCAATGGAAAAATTGCCGTTGTTTTCACATCACCCATTAAACCTTCAGTACTTCGGTTCGGCATTGACGTAGACATGAACGAAGGCATAAGTGGTTTTCCGCCGCAGAGATTTGAAGTCAACGGACAGGAAGCCTGGATAATGCTATCGGGAAAGGAAAATCCAACAGTAGTTGCTGTCCACGGCGGACCCCATACAGCCTATGGAAATGCATACAGCATTGAATTTAACTATCTAGTTTCAAACGGCTTCAACGTATTGTATGGAAATCCGAGGGGGAGCGATGGCTACGGCGAGGAATTTGCCAGCCAGGTTGCCGGAGACTGGGGAGGGAAGGACTTCGAGGATATACTTTCATTCATGGAAGAGGCAAAAAAACGTTTTGATATCTCAGAAAACTTTGCGATAACTGGCGGGTCCTATGGTGGCTTTATGACAAACAACGCAATAACAAAAACGAACAGGTTCAAGGCAGCAATATCAGAAAGATCGGTTTCCAATCTTTTGAGCATGTGTGGAACGAGCGACATCGGTTTCTGGTTTAATGCTATTGAATCCGGAATAGAGGATCCATGGTCACCTGAAGGCATGCGCGTTCTAATGGAAATGTCACCAATCAGCAGAGCAAAGAATGTCAAGACCCCAACATTATTCGTACATGGCGAAGAAGACTACAGATGCCCGATAGAGCAATCCGAACAGATGTATACTGCGATACGGCTTAACGGAGTGGAGGCATCGCTTGCAAGGTATCCGGGCGATTCCCATGAGCATGCCAGGCGGGGTGTCCCTGCCAACATGAAGGACCGGCTTGAGAGGAAACTGAACTGGTTCAGCAAATACTGCAAGCAATAATCTGATCCTCTATTCGGACCTACCGGTTGTAAGGAATCGAATCAGATAGTTCCAGAAGATCGTTCAGTACGGCACCTGCTGTCTCTACCGGACCATCAGATGATTCGAGAAGTGTCATAGGGGATCGATCCCTCAGACCGACAGTGAAACCAAGGCCTCTGCCCTTAAGGGACAAAATAGGATCGTCAGGTTTGACTTTTACCAGAGAGGACGAAGTCTCTATCTTTCCAGAGACCTTATTGACGCTTGATAATAACCTGTATTCCTCTAAATTTCCATGGATGGCCGAAAGATCCTCAACACCATCATACCTCACGTCGGATGGCTTAATCTTCGCATCAAACACCGAATTAGCTATTATAACAGTCTTCCAGGCGCTGTCTATGCCAAGCGTGTCGAAATGATAGTCTGCCTCTAGTATGCCGAATTTTTTTGCCTCTTCAATCGATTCGTCGAACGATTTACCTGATGCCATTGAGAGGAGGACAAAATTAGCTGCACTGTTTACCTGGCCCCTGATATATGATATATCTGCAGTCCTGTTACAATGTTTTATAAAATTGAAAAGAGGGACACCGCCAGCCACAGTGGCCTCATATAGTATCTTTCTTGAGTTTTTTTTCGCAGCTTTCATTACCTCATCCCAGAAGTTTGCAAGCCCGGATTTGCACGCCGCAACAACATCCCTGTGATTCCTGAAGGCATCCAGATAGAGATCGCGTGCCCTGACGCCATCCTTTGTGGCAGGCATCAGATCGACAATCACATCAAAATCCTCCCTGAAAATATCATTCCTGTCAATCTCCCTGTATCCTGTTCCCCATATGTCACCCTTCTGCTTATAGTAGAGAAGGCGCCTCGGATCCATTCCCGCCTGGTTTATTATCACATGCTGGAAGTCTGCTGCAAGAACTACATGGATGTCACTGAATCTATCCGTGGAAGAGTAGTCGGATAGTATCTGAAGCAGCGACCTTCCGACCTGTCCTAAACCTAGTATGGCCACCTTCATTCTGCCTTACCAGCATTTATGATGTTGGATAGTGCATTCTGCAGTATCCCGCCTCTTGAAAAATAGAGCATCTCAGCTTCATTGTCTATCCTGACTTTCAATTTCTCGCTGCTCTCCTTTCCCTCCGTATTGGTATATCTCAGAACAGCAGACTTCGCATTATTTGATGTGAACTCTATAGTCATTCTCTTTGTAACATCGGCAGATAGGGACTTGAAACCTCTCCCCTGCTGGAATTCAAGAGGTATGACACCCATGCCAACAAGGTTTGACCTGTGTATTCTCTCGTAGCTTTCAGCTATAACAGCCTTGATCCCCAAAAGATATGTACCCTTGGCAGCCCAGTCTCTTGAACTACCGGCCCCGTACTCCTTTCCCGCAAACACAATCAGCGGCGTTTTTTCCGACGAATACTGCTGTGCCACATCAAATATGAAACCCTCTTTTCTGTCGGGAAGGTGAACTGTATAACCGCCTTCCATGGATGCGAGCTGATTCCTGAGTCTGTTGTTTCCGTAAGTTCCGCGCATCATGACTTCATGGTTACCCCGCCTTGAACCAAATGAATTGAAGTCTTCCTGTTTTACACCTTTCTCAACGAGATATTTTCCCGCAGGACTGTTCTTAGAAATAGATCCAGCAGGCGATATGTGATCTGTAGTGACAGAATCACCCAGTATCAAAAGCGGATAAGCGTCCTTTATTGTTTTGAGCGTATTCTTTGTATCTGGCGTGAATTGCTCAAAAAATGTCGGGTTCCGGATGTATGTGCTCTTTTGATCCCACTGATATGTTTTGCTGCCGCTAACATCGAGCGCTGCCCACTTAGAATTATAGTTATCGATGTTCGAGTATTTTTCCTTGAACATGCTGCGGTCAAGGTTTTTTGCGATGACCGCATCTATCTCCTTTGTTGTTGGCCAGATATCCTTAAGAAAAACATCCCTTCCATCCTTTCCCTTTCCAAGTGGCTCCTTCTCCATGTCTACGATGACAGTTCCAGCCAGTGCAAATGCGACAACAAGTGGCGGAGACATGAGATAATTTGCCCTGACATCCTTGTGAATTCTTGCTTCAAAATTCCTGTTGCCGGAAAGAACAGCTGCCACTGAAAGCTTATTCTCAGTTATGGCCTTCTCTATTTCAGGATCCAGTGGACCGCTATTTCCAATGCATGTCGTGCATCCGTAACCAGCGAGATAGAAACCAAGTCTGTTCAGATATTCCTGCAGCCCGGATTTTTCAAGATATTCCGTTACCACACGGGATCCTGGCGCAAGAGAAGTCTTTACTTTCTTATTGACACTGAGGCCCGCCTCAACAGCCTTTTTTGCCAAAAGTCCAGCTGCAACCATTACGTTCTGATTGCTCGTATTAGTACAGGACGTAATTGCTGCTATCACAACATCACCGTCTGATAGATATGTTGAGTGGCCCTCGATCTTTAATGGCACCCTGCGGACTGCAACTTCCTTCTGGCCGGATTTACCCGGTGTGATATTCTCTTCACCTTCCAGGAAACTCAAAAAATTGCGGTTTACCTTGCCAAGGTCTGTTCTCTGCTGCGGCAGCCTGGGTCCTGAGATACTGGGTTTAATAGAGGAAAGATCCAAGTCAATCAGCTCGCTGAACTCAAGTCCTTTCTGAACTCCAAACATTTCCTGTTCTTCAAGATATTTCTTTATGAAATCGATATGGGATCTGTCCCGGCCTGTCATTTCCAGATATTCAATTGTTCTCGAATCAACAGGGAAAAGGGCAACAGTAGCTCCATATTCAGGGCACATGTTTGAAAGCGTCGCCCTGTCTGGTACAGCAAGCTCTGAAACCCCTTCCCCGAAAAATTCAACAAACTTCCCCACTACATTTGCCTTTCTAAGTATTTCTGTAAGTGTAAGTACGACGTCGGTTGCTGTGATACCCTCCCTCAGCTTTCCATGGACATTCACACCAACGACCTTTGGCAGCTGGAAAGTAACCGGTTCGCCCAGCATTGCAGCTTCAGCCTCGATTCCACCAACACCGAAACCGAATATTCCGAGACCATTGATCATTGTTGTGTGCGAATCAGTCCCGACAAGGGAGTCAAAGAATGCAAGTTCTTTTCCACCATTTCCTGACGAGGTGACCACCTTTCCGAGATATTCAAGGTTTACCTGATGAACGATCCCGACACCAGGCGGGACTATCCTGAAATTCTCAAAAGATTTCTGGGCCCATTTCAGGAATCTGTATCTCTCGGAATTGCGCTCAAATTCCTTTTCTATGTTCTTATCGTAGGCCTCACTATTTCCATAAAAATCGACCTGCACAGAATGATCTATGACAAGATCCACAGGAACCTTTGGATTGATTAATTCAGGATCTTTTCCAAGCGATTTCATCTTCTCCCTCATTGAGGCGAGGTCCACAACCGCCGGAACACCTGTAAAATCCTGCATAAGCACCCTGGAAACAATAAACGGGACCTCAGAATCCGACGGATCTTTTGCATCCCATTTAAGAACGTTCATCAAATCCTCTTCCCTGACCCTTACGCCATCAATGTTCCTAAGAAGGGATTCGGTTATGATCCTCAAAGACAGTGGCAGCCTCCTCACATTGTATCCAGCCTTCTGCAGTTCAGGCAGGGAGTAATAACTGAACTCTTTCCCATTGTGATTCATTGTTTTCTTAGTTTTTTCCTGTAATGACATAAATAGTCATTTCAGCGTCATAAATAGGCTTTTTTGAATTCTATCAAAAAATACCCTTTATATTTAAGTATTTTTATGTATTCAAGTTGTATGAATTCGAAAATCAAAGACGTGGACATATACGAACTCGGAGAAAAGGGCAAGGAGATATCATCTCCCTGGAGCTCTACAATATTATTAGTAAAGCTGACCTCTTCCGATGGATCCGTCGGCTGGGGAGAAGCACCTACAACATTTATGACCCTGCCGGTAAAAGAAAGCATGAAAGAAGTTGAAAGGATATTCAAGGGTGCAGATTTTTTTAATATAGAGAAAAATATTTTCGATTTTTACAGGAATTCGTTCTATCTTTCAAAATCAATGGAGGCAACATCTGCACTAAGTGCCTTTGAGATGGCTTCATGGGATCTAATCGGAAAGCAGGCAGGCGCACCTGTATATGATCTGCTTGGCGGTGAATATAACTCACCGATCAGGGCTTACTGCAATGGCTGGTATTCAGACTGCAAAACACCAGATGATTTTGTGAAAAAGGGCAAGGCGATGGTCAAGAAGGGTTTTACAGCTATGAAATTTGATCCTTTCGGTCCACATTATGACAGAATTACCAAGGAAGGTGCTAGATACGCCGGTGAGATCGTTGCCGCGCTCAGGTCAGAGCTGGGGGAAAAGGTTGATCTTCTTATAGAGTGCCATGGCCGGTTTGACACAAGATACGCTATCATGGGTGCCAGAGAAATAGAACCATATGACCCATATTTCTTCGAGGAGCCGGTTCATCCAGAACTGGAAGTGGGATTATCAGAGTTCAAAAGATATATTGAGACGCCGGTTGCCCTTGGTGAGAGGATCCTTAACAAAAGGGATTTTACCAGGCTCATCTCGCAGGGACTTGTTGACATAATACAGCCTGATTTGACAAACTGCATGGGTATCCTTGAAGGGAAAAAAATAGCTGCAATTGCTGATGCATTTGGTGTTCTGGTTGCACCGCACAATGCATTTGGTCCGGTGCAGACTGCAGCCTCACTTAACCTTGATTATACTATGACAAACTTTGCAATACAGGAAAGCTTTGAGGAATCATGGCCAGACTGGAAGAAGAAACTTCTCAAGGTAGGATACAAACTTTCCGGCGGTCATTTTACGCTTTCAGGGAAACCCGGACTAGGGATAGAGGTCGATGAGAAACTTCTTAAGACGAAGATAGTTGATGGAATGGAACCGTTTGATCCAAAGGAACCACCCTGGGTTGTTTCAGGAACATTTAAGTGATATGAAAACAATAGGATACTAATATGATAGATGACCAGAAAGAAAGACTGCTGAGGGAGCTGAGGCAGACGGCTCAGGATCTGATGAATGCAATAGCTCGCGCTCAGGAGAAACTGAACGAGATCCAGGGCCTCCTGAACAGCAGCAATGCAGTGCAGCAACCGGTCAGGGTTGCACCGAGCAGCACCAGCCCATTACAGAGCAGCATCCACCGCAGGCTGCCATCGGCGCCCATTCCATCTCCCAGCCCGCCATCAATGGATAGGCCTGAAAAACTCAGGACTGGCATCGAAAAGCTAGATGACCTTCTTTCAGGCGGCATCAGGCTTTCCTCCAATGTTTTACTGGTCGGACCACCTTATTCTGGAAAGGATACCCTTGCTTGGAATTTTGTTGGTCAATCCTTAAGGGAAAAAATCCCTGTCGCTGTGATAACAACTGACAAGAGCATAAACGATCTGAAAATGGAGATATCCAAGATATATCCGGACGTCAATGCGGCAGAGGCATCAGGGTACATCAAATTCATAGATGTTTATTCAAAATCTATACAGTCCCAGACCCAGTCCCAATATGCGGTAACTATTGACACAGTAATCAACGTCAGCTCGCTGCTAAAGGCCATGGACACCATAGTATCCCAGTTTGCAAACATTGCACCATTTTACAGGCTCGTATTTACCTCGCTCACAACATATGTCAGTGAAATAGACGAAAAAGTGCTGATGAAATTTGTGCAGCAGTTTGCACAGAAGAGGAAATCGGACGGTGGAACCAGCCTGTATCTGATTGAATCCGGGCTGTTTGATAAAAAAGTGATCGAAGCGCTCAGTTATCACATGGATGGATCAATAACATTCAGGACAGATGCTTCAAAGCTATTCCTGCGTGTTGAGGGACTTGGATCTGTGCGGTCAAGGGACTGGGTTGAAGTTTTCCCGTCTGAAAACACATTTGAACTGGGTGCGTTTACTCTTGAGAAAATAAGATAAGCCACTCAGTCTGCCCGTCAAACATCACTGATCAGTTTAGGCTGAAATCATCACAGTGGCATCTCACCATTTAAGAAGGGTATTATTTTTTTGCGATGCGAAGCTTATTGTATCATCCATTTATTGATTAACATGAGCAAAAACGTTGAACTTGGCAGGGATGGTTACGGACTCATTCATGAGGCAACAGAGATTATAAAAAAACATTACAGAAACCACTGGCATTCTGTTGGCTGCGCTCTGCTTACTTCAGACGGCAGTATTTACACATCATTCAATATAGACGCAACTGTTGGCAGGATTGCGGTTTGCGCCGAGCCCATAGCAATTGCCCAAGCTCTAAAGGACGGGAAAAACAGATTTGACACTATCGTTGCTGTAAGGCACCCTGATCCGGAAAAGGGCCATGATAAGTATGAAGTAATCCCTCCGTGCGGAATGTGCCGCGAGATATCAACGGATTACGACATGGATATAGGCGTATTGATAGAGACGGACGGAAAAACACTGAAAATGAAAATGAGAGATCTTCTCCCTTACAAATACACCAGGTAATTCAAATTATCTACAGTTAAATTTTTTACCTATTCTCAAATCACTCGCGAGTTGGGGTTGTGGGGTAGCTTGGTATCCTACGGGCTTTGGGAGCCTGAGACCCCGGTCCAAATCCGGGCAACCCCATTTAATAATCTTTTATTAAAGAAGAGGCAGAATTAGCCGCGATTTATGTATATCCAAAGACAACCTACTTCAGTCAAAATGCAAAGTATTCAACCCCCCTCAATTATGATTGAACAAGCAAATAATAAGTTGAAATAATGGAAACATTTAACCGCGGCGTTATTAATTCAGGGATGATAAAATGCTAAGCGGATCTGCCGAACGAAAGAGAATAAGATCTCTTGGCGAACATCTTACACCTTCCAGTGTATTCACCAAATACATACTGCCGAAAATCGAAGGCAGGATATATGAACACACATGGATCGATCTATTTGCGGGGGAAGGAAATCTGATACTCCCCATTCTTGACAGAATACCTGTTGCTGACAGGGCTGAATTCTTCAGCCGCCACATCTATCTTTTTGATATTCAGGAAAAAATGGTAAAAAAATGCATAGAAAATGCCGTTTATTACGGGATTCCAGAAAGATTGGCTGAGAGTAACATAAATGTTCAGGACACTCTTGATGAATTCCCGCACTTCCTAAAAAACAAGATAAATTCAGTTTTTCACATAACAAACCCGCCATACCTGTATATTGGTTACATAGCAAAGCACAATGGAACTGATGGCAAGATGAAATATTTTTCAGGGGAAAACAGAGGTCTTCAGGACCTCTACCAGATCGCGCTGATGAATGATCTTCGGAATAATATCAGTCAGATGATTTACATTATACCATCAAACTTCATTTTCGGTCATTCAGTCTCAAACAAGATCCGCCGGGCTTTCCTTTCCAGTTACGATATAAAAGACGCAGTTATATTCGAGAACAGAATATTTGAAAAAACAGGAACGAACGTGGCAGCTTTCTTCTTTGAGAGATCTGGGCAGGAAAAACAAGCGATAAAATTTACCGCCTTAAAGATAAATTCATCAATCCAGAAAAAGGCCTACGTCTTAAAAAAGTACAATGATTACCGCGCAGGGTCTTACTTCGATGAGTACGTCCAAAAAAACAGGAAAAAGTTATTGAATATTCACTTTTATTTAAAAAAAGAGGAGATAGATCAAAACATTGGTGAAATCGAGGTCACTCTCCTTGATTCAAAAGAATATAACGGCGAGAAATACGCCAAAAGTAAATTTTCAATAAATGAAAATCTTTATTCAAAGATCAAATCAAACCCCATATTTTTGAGAACGGTTGATACCGGAAGCGAGAATGGCAAGGCAGGTCTATATAGTATTCCAGATTTTTTTGATACTGATGGAATTTACGTTGACGGCAATACCTACCGCACCAATCCAATCCAGGTGTTTATTGAACCAAGACTTTCGGAGAAACAGTTATCCATGGTAACTCAAAGGTTTAACAGCACATTGAACCTGTTAAGAGAAGAGACTGACAGTGAATTCATGACTACTTACAAATATACCAATAACGGTAAATACACGAGGAAATATCTCGGTCTGACACAGGCCAGGGCCATAATGGAAACACTGGCTCCTTAATTGCACATTGTTTTAAGATGCGAATAAAAATAAACAGCCTACGCATATTTAGGTTCTGATTATATAAAATACTTTATTTTAGACACAGTAGCTCATACGTAATTCATAAAATAGTTATGCGGTACACATCTTATTAAAAAGATCGATATGACACCCAAATTAAAGGATAAGGTTGCAGTGATAACCGGCGCAGGCTCGGGCATTGGAAGAGCCATGGCTGAACTTTTCTCTTCCGAAGGCGCTGAGATATTCGTGGTTGATGTAATCAGGGAACGCGTAAATGAAACTGTTTCACTAATCAATTCAAAGGGCGGCAAGGCAACCGGGATGGTACTTGATCTCTCTATGAGGAAAAATGTCGAACAGATGATCGACGATGCTTATTCAAAGAGCGGAAGAATAGACATTCTCTGCAACAACGCAGGTATAATGGATGGTGCTAACCCAGTTGCTGATACAGATGACCAGTTATGGGAGAGGGTTATGAATGTCAACCTCAATGCACCATTCTGGGCAACACGAAAGGCTTTGCCATACATGATTGGTAAGGGCGGTGGCACGATCGTGAACACATCTTCGGTGGCCGGTCTTTTTGGTGGAAGGGCGGGAGCTGCATACACCGCATCCAAGCATGCACTGATCGGCCTGACGAGAAGTACAGCTGCAACATATGGTCAAAAAGGAATTAAGTGCAATGCGATGGCTCTTGGTGCAATAGAAACTGCTATAGGCATAGGGCAGAAAGAACCAAACAAGCTTGGCTTTGAGGTAATGAATAAGGTTATGGGAGCAATACCCCGGGTTGGCAAACCAATTGAAATAGCAAAGGTGGCTCTCTTCCTTGCATCAGATGATTCATCTTACCTGAATGGGTCGGTGATCATCGCAGATGATGGCTGGACTAATTATTGAATCTTCAACAAAACCAGATAACCTGCCCAGCCCACCAGGTTATTTCATATAATCTATTCAAATTGATTTCAATTAAAACAAAGATGGAGTTTATTAATTATAAGCCAGACTGGAAAAATAAACACACATGACGCCTATAGTTCCTCAGTTACAGTTTCGAAGGTTGATTATGAAAAGCCAAATTTGTTTGCGTTAAATGTATCATTTTGATTGAAAGATACAATAACGCACACACATATTATTTGGAAAGCCCGGCTCTCAGTGGTTTCTTATCTATCTTACCGGTCCCGGTCTTTTCGAACTGCTCAACTAAGATGTAATCATCAGGGATCCAGAACTTTGCGATTCTTCCACTGTCAACATATTTCATCAGATGATTTCTCATTGCATCCTTATCTATTGCCTTTAAACCGCTAATAAATGCAACGGGTCTTTCCCCCCACTTCTCATCTTTCCTGCCCACAACCGCAACTTCCCCAATTCCCGGGAATGTGCTGATTGCGTCCTCGAGAATGATGGTGGGTATGAACTCTCCACCGGATTTCACCGCATCCTTTTCCCTGTCAACTATGCTTATGTATCCTAATGAATCGACAACCGCTAGGTCACCGGTGTTCAGCCAGTCATTTTTCCAGAGCTTTAGGGTGGCTTCAGGATCGTTTATGTACTCCTCAGTTAGCCAGGGTGCCCGGACAACAATTTCTCCTATAGATTTGGAATCCCATGGAACCTCCTTGAAATCCTTGTCTACCACTCGAAGGTCGACAAGTGGGGCGGGAATTCCAGCCTTTATCCTGAAGTCCATTTTCTCCTCCGGGGACATCTGATTAACATCCTGGTTGAAGTTACTGATCGTAAGAATCGGTGCAGTTTCAGACATACCGTAACCACAGACGGTATCGATTCCGAGCTGGCTCGCTTTCTCAGCAAGGCCCCTTGGCAGTGCCCCGCCGCCAACGATAATCCTCAAATGCAGTTTTTTTAACTTTTCGGTGTTTTTGGGGTTTGATATGAGCATGTAAAGAATCGATGGAACCATCAGGCTTACGGTTACTTTTTCTTTTTCCATTATGTCTGGTATCCGCTCGAAATCATATCTTCCAGGCAGAACGTATTTCATCCCCCTCATCACACATCCGTACGGCACGCCCCACGCATGGACATGAAACATCGGTACGAGCGGCATCACTACATCATTTCCTTTGAAATCAAGAGGTTCTGACGAAAGCGCGATACCTGATGCCAGGGCATGCAGAACAATCTGCCTGTGACTGAAGATTACGCCTTTAGGGAGTCCTGTGGTTCCTGATGTATAGAAAGTTGTGGCGGGCATATCCTCGTTGAGATCAGGAAGTGACACACCTGGGTGGTCCTTGATAATTTCACTGAAGGGTATTGAACCAGGAAGCATCCTCGAAGGTTTATCAAGATCCGAGGTTATTATCCATTTTTCTACGAAATCGAAAAGTGGAAGGCTCTTTTCGATCAATGGGACAAATTCGTCCCTTATCATAATGAACTTGTCATTGGCATGCTTCATTGTGTAGAAGATAAGCTCGGGCGAATACCTTATGTTTACTGTGTGGATAACACCGCCTGCAATGGGTACTGCGAAATATGCAAGCATATAAGACATCGAATCTACATCTAGCACGGCAACCCTGTCTCCGGGTTTCAGGCCCTGTTTAACAAGTCCTTTCGCCATTAAAAAAACTGATTCATTGAATTCCCGGTATGATTTTGCCTGCTCTCCCTTGTAAGAGATCACCTGTTTAGGGTTGTTCCTCACAGAAGAAATCAGCAGTTTCTCTATCGTTAGCTCATAATCATGTTTATTCATAGATGAATAGTGACATACAATATATAAAAATAACATTAACAAATCATAAAAACGATGGCTAATGATTCAACTGTATTTCCTGTTTCAGACATAATTTCGTCGGATAACATCAAAAGGTGCGGCTGGGCGAAAAGCTTGTCGATGCGTAAATACCACGACCTTGAGTGGGGCAGACCTGCAAGCAATGACAGTTTTCTTTTTGAAATACTTATCCTTGAAACACTTCAGGCTGGAATAAGCTGGTCCATAGTGCTTTCTAAGAGGGAGAATTATAGAAAAGCTCTTTTCAACTTTGATTTCAACAGAATATCGCCATCTGACCGGTCATTGATCGAGGACCTCATGAAAAATCCTGGCCTGATAAGGAATATCAGGAAAACACAGTCGATAGTAAATAATGCAAAATCTTTCAAAAAAATCGTCGCAGAATTTGGGTCATTCCTGGAATACCTCAAACAGTTTAAGCCAAAACAGTGCATTGTACCTGAAGATGACTCCCTGGTTCCATGTGAATCACCGGAATCCAGGAAATTAAGCGCTGATATGAGGTCACATGGATTCACATTTGTTGGACCAAAGATATGCTATTCATATATGCAGGCTGTTGGCATCATCAACGATCACGTGAAAGGTTGCTTTATTGGTGATATCATCAGATCTGGTTCCATCCTGCAAAACGAAAATTTCACAGAATCAAAATATTATTAAAACCTAAGAAACTTCAAGGTTATGAGTGAATGGTTTGAAAATGGCGAAAAATGGTACCCTTCCATGTGGGGCCCCTCTGACCAGAAAGGTAACCTGAATTTCGTTACCAGGGAAAAAACAATCGAGGCTGCTTCTCTTGTAAAAACTGGAGACACGATAAGTCTTTCTCATGAGATCTACAATGGCATGCCTGGACGGCAATCTGCTCATGGACCATTCTTTTATCTCATATCCCAGAGGGTATACGATGTGAGGCCGCCTGCCAGGCCGGAAACAAGGAACAAATTCGGTGGTGCACTATCAAGGCTGGAGATGGTCGATCACCTCGGAACTCATTTAGACTCACTCAATCACATCTCATTCGACAATCATTACTATAACGGCCTTGATGCATATGAAGAAACAACAACCTTCGGAACATACCATCTTGGAATCGACACGACACCACCAATAGTAACAAAAGGAATAATGGTTGATATATCGGGATCTGAAAGAATCCTGGAAAAGGGTCGCGGCATAACAGTCAACGAAACAGAACGGTTTCTTGAGGAAAGATCAATTAAAATTTCTAAGGGCGACGCCGTCTTCTTTCACACTGGCGTAGGAAGCTTGTGGGATAAACCTGATTCGTATAACAGCTACTTCGAAGAATCGCCAGGTATTGGGTATGAGCTCTCAAAATGGATAGCATCCAAGGGAATATCCATCAGCGGGTCGGATACACCAGCAAGCGAGGTCTCACCTGCAGAGCTTCCAGGCACGAGGCTACCTGTGCATCAGTACCTGATAACAAAATCTGGAATTCGGCTTATCGATAACATCAACCTTACTGAACTTTCTAGAAGAAAAATTTACGAATTCATGTTTGTATGCACGCCTCTAAGGATACGCGGGGGGACCGCATCTCCAGTCAATCCTATCGCAATCATCTGATTCAGTTCCCGGGTATATCAGTCCCGCCTCTTATCAATCAGGAATCTGCAGTAACCTCTTCCTTCAACAACACGATGTGTTGTTTGAATATCGGAATCCAGGACATTCTTAAACATCATGGATTCCAGGCTACATGCCTCTTCCAGAACGCTTGCGACCTGGAAAATTGGGCAGTTAAACTCTACAAGTTCATGCATTCCGGATGGCATGCCTTTAAGTTCTGCCATGTATCCAGCTGAATCACGCATCTCTGAGAGTTTCTCAAGTCTCTTCTCATACGTCAGCCCGGATAGTGATTTTGCGTATTCAGTCTGCATCAATGCATATCTTTCTTTCAGGAACTGGACTGCCAAATCCCTGTGACCATGATCCACAAGGAAAGAAATCAGGCTCTTAATCGTATCAGAATAGGATGATCTAAATCTCTCCTCTCCCTGTTCAGTCAGGGAAAAGACAGATACTGGCCTCCCTACGTTTTTCTTAATTGACTTCCTCTCAATAATTCCATCCCTTTCCATCCTGAAAAGATGTTTCAGCACTGCCATCTTTGATATGCCAAGATCATTAGCGATACTGTCCATCGTCGAATTTCGGTTCTTCTTCAATATTTCGAGAATTTTTTGATGAGTTGACAGGCTTGCTGGCATACATTTAGTAAACTAAATTGTTTAATAATACTTTCCATGGATCTCGTGACCGCAAATTTAAGTCTATTTCGGGGACTGCATGTTATAAGACTGCACAGAACTGGATGATTCTCCAGACACCGATCTCCTTCTTATTCTCCCTGCAGAGAGGAAACCCGCTACTATGAGAAGGATTATGCTGACTGTAAGCGCCGAATGTATCCCGTTTATGAAGATCGCAGGTACTTTCGCATGAACGCCGAGAAAAACCTCAAACGCAACTGTTCGGGAAACCGCAAGTGATGCAACAGACACAGTTATCACATATGAAAGGAGAGTTCCCATGTTAGACAACGTTCTCAGGAGACCGGAAATGGATCCATAAAGATCCCTCGGTGCTCCAGACATAACTGCACTGTTGTTGGAAGGCCAGAACATGGCACCACCGAAACCGGAAATTAAAGAACCCAGAATAACAAGATAGATGGTGCTTGTCACTGTGAGGAAGAAATAAACCATTATACCTATCGCCATGAAAAATATGCCTGTTGTTGCGACAAACCCAGCTCCAATTCGATCAGAAAGCCTGCCCATCAGTGGGGCTAGAAGACTTGCAAGAACATATCCTGGAACAAGTATCAATGCTGCGTAAAGCGGAGAGAATCCTCTCACACCCTGCAGATACATTATAAGTATGAATACTACAGAAAGATAGCCCACAGCCTGCAGAAACGCGGCAAGTAATGAAAAGCTGAGCAACCTTACCTTGAATGCCCTCAGGGCCAGCATGGGTGACTTTGCATATTTTTCCACCAGCACGAATGGAACAAAAACAAGTATCCCTGATATTATCAATGCTAAATTGAATGCGTCAAGACCATATCCTGCCACGTTTGTTGCCCCGTACGCAATCAAAACCAGGGCAGCAAGAAGCAAGCCTGTCCCTGCAAAATCTATCTTTACGCTGGTTCTCTTGTTGTCCCTGATGTATTCGAGAGCAATCACAAAACCAATCAGTCCAATTGGTACATTGATATAGAATATGTAGCGCCAGCCTATTAGCGTGGTTATAAGGCCACCCAGAACAATTCCCAGAGTACCTCCAATGTTCCATCCCATAGCTGTGATTCCAAACGCCTTGCCTCTTTCCTCGGGTGGAAAATGATCAGCAACAATCGCGCTGCTGTTTGACTGAAGCATAACAGCTCCAAATCCCTGAACTGCCCTTGAACCTATTAGAAAGCCGATATCTGGTGCTGCGCCGGACATGGCAGAGCCAACAATGAAAACAAGGAAACCAGCATTGAAGATCCTTCCCCTCCCGAATATATCTCCGAGCCTGCCCATCTGGGTAGTTAGTGTTGCAAGAACCAGCAGATATATCAGTATGACCCATATTGTATCCAGAAAGGTAGAATGAAGGCCCTGGTTTATCTTCAGCAGTGCCAGTATAACGATCGTAGTATCAACTGCTGACATCAGCGTCCCGATAAGGATGCTCAATAATACGAGATTTCTTCTTTCAGCTATCTTAATCGCCCCTTAGAGGTCGGTTCACCCCAGCGCCAGAATCAATGCTCCTTAAAGGTAAGCTGAATTCTCCAAATTCTTGGCTATCCTGCATTTTATTCTGATATTTTAACAATTCCAGTTACCTTACGGAATGAAAGTATTCAAGGGCTATTTTTTCCTCTTTTGACTGTTCATGTTGCTTTTCTTCTCATGTCTTCCCATGAAGCCAGGTACTTCTTTTTCTGACCAGGAGCCGTCACTGTTTCTTCTGTATCCAGAATCGTAGTTTAACATTCCATCTTTCGCTGAGTAGAAAGCATCAGAGGGAACCATCATGTCCCATCCCTCCCCAAAGAACATTACTTCCCCATGATCAGAATAATGAACAACATCCTTTGAATTCTTAAGCATATCCGGCCATATTTCTATGTCCAGAATCTGCAGGTCGGATCCAAGATCTGCAAGCAACTGGGTGCCTAAATCAGGTCCAGTGGGTTTTGCAATGAGATCCCCCTCTCTTATCGGTTCAACATGGTTCCCAATTCTAGCGGAGCCTTTTCCCCTTAAAACAAGATAAAGTTCCTCCCTTGCTGTGTGACTGTGAAATCTGGCGAAGGTACCATTCTCGGGAATTGTATATACTCGAATATTGGATCTGCCAGAACCAAACAATGGTGAAATGAGAGCATGAAACGAACCGTGATGAGTCCCTGATATCTTTCCAAGGAAAGCGCTCCTACCTGGAACATCCTTGACATTAACGATGGGGGCTGTCCAGGCGGTTTTCCCTTTCTTTCCATCAGTTTGATCTATAATGCTGTCTGCCCAGAATGAACATGTCCTGGTTATCAGTTCCTTTCCAGAACTGGTCATTTTAGGGCAGACTACTGTGATTCTCCTGGTCTGATCGCTTCTCATGTGCCCTCCCCTCATCCCAAGTTCTACCCATAGCCAATTCTTAAACGAACTGCATTTCATGTTCCACTGATCACTTATGTCACCAGATAAACCGGGTAGAAAAAGATCCCAGGCTATGTCTGCCCGTATCGCATCTTCAGGTATCGGGTGCCCATCATTATTGACTAAATTAATCTCCATGCTGTTATAATGCTATTTAATAATTACACATTTTGTCTTTCTTGAGACGGGAATGTAATCCTTATAATGTTGTGACTCATATTGAGATAGATAACTATGGCAAGACTAGTTTTGCATGAAAGAAACAGACCATATATGATAAAAGTCGGGAACGAGGAAGTGCACCTTTGCGCATGCGGTCTCTCAAACAACAAGCCCTATTGTGACGGCAGCCACAAAAAGACTCTTGACGAAGGCAACGATCTATTCACATACGACGAAAAAGGCAGAATCAAGATTACGAGTTTCTACAAAAAAGATTGAATCCTCCTGCCTTTTTTATTAAATTTTCTATCACAAGTTCTTCCTTTTTTCAGGCAAATCCCATAATTTGCCAGTGATATTTCTCTCGAATACAAAGGCCTGTTCAAAGCCTTCCATGCCGGCGTACCCTTCATAAAGATGTTCAAGCCTCTCAGGTATGCATGTTATTCCATTCCCAATTATTGGAACCCTTCTATCGGATCTGATCAATTGTGTTGATTCTTCTCTGTCATTAAAGAAGAATACATCAGAGGAACCATCGGTTTTAACCTCTCCATCCATTATTTTATTGCAAGTGGCAAATTTCCACCCGATATTAACCAGTTCATCGCTTCTGTCAACAGATCGTGCCATTCCAGTTCCGTCCAGCACTCCATCATAGAAATATAAATGTGACCTCTCTTTGAAACCACCTTTTCTGGCAAGTTTGATTGATGCGGTATTTTCATACTGAATCAACATCCTGACTACACTGCAGCCGGCCATCGATGAATACAGTAATGCACTGCTCGTGAGCGTATCAGCAACACCCATTCTTCTATGTTGCGGATCAACCCTTATACCACTCAGCCATGAGGAGCCATCAGGCAGCAACTCAATCTTTAGAAACCCGCAAGTCACATCTAATTCGCATATGACGACTACCCCATCATCCAGATATTTCTTTCCCACCCTGTTTATATAATCCTCATATCCCGCCTCCCTTGAAATTCTGCTTATATCGGGCCAGTCATTTTCTCCTGCCCTCCTGACGCTAAGTCTTGACATAATTAGTTGAATAATACTCTGTATCTATTTATACGGTTTGTTGATATTCATTTATGAAAGCAATTCTTGTCAACCGACCGTTTGGAGAGGAAAATATTGTATTCAGTGAACTGGCAGATCCAGTTCCAAAAAAAGGGGAAGTTCTTGTTTCGGTTAAATATGTGGGTCTAAATCCCATAGACATAAGTGTTATTAGAAACAAGACGGTTTATGGCATATCGCCCGAGCCACACATCCCGGGTGCTGAGGCCGTGGGAATCGCAGAAAGCGACGGTATTGGCA
The DNA here is from genome assembly GCA_021850505.1 of Thermoplasmata archaeon. Next base: position 32,518 of record JAJZLW010000020.1, on the reverse strand, counting down.
TAAAGAAGGGTGACAGGGTACTGCTGTACCCGAGATGGTTTGACAGTACATGCAGATACTGTAGAGCTGGAATGGAGCACATGTGCGAAAACGGAGGAATTTTCGGCGTGCGTACGAATGGAACATATGCAGAAAAGATCGCTGTTCCAGAGAAAATGCTAATGAAATTGCCTGATGCAGTCAGGGACGAGGACGCAGTCAGTATACCGGTTGGCGGATTGACAGCTCTTCATTCGCTTCACAGGGCGCACGCATCAAAAGGCGAAAAACTGCTTGTTTATGGAGGCTCCGGGAATACTGGACTGTTTGCAATTATCCTCGGGAACCGTATGGGCTTGGAGGTTTCAACTGTAAGTTCAAAGAAGTGGGTATCTAAATACGGTGCAAAGAATGTATTCCAAAACAAAGAAAGCATGTCAGGGTACAAGGGCGATATTGTTATCAACTCCCTTGGCGGCGAATTATGGAAAGAATCCATAAATTATGTGTCACCAGAAGGAAGACTGGTAACATTCGGGGTTTTCACAGGTGCAGAAGTACAGATGAATCTTGCAAGATTGTATACAAATGAGATTTCTGTTCTGGGATCAACGGGCGGTACATTAAAGGAGATGCAGGAATTAATCCAGATAATGCAGGAAGACAGGATAACACTCCCCGTGGACAGAACGTTTAAGATAAGTGAATTAAAGGATGCAGTCAAATACTACCCCTCACGCCAGAATGGAAGAATTTTGCTTAAAATGTGACAATCAGAGGTCGCGCAATCCGGAAACCCTCTCTAAGACGTTTTCCGAAAATATGTATGATGCGGATACAACGATGTCTGCACCAGCATTTCTGCAGGCCGCTGCATTTTCTAAATTTATACCGCCGTCCACCTCTATTTCAACTCTCAATCCATTTTCATCAATGTATTTCCTTGCTTCCTTTACCTTCAGGATCGAATCAGGAATGAACTTTTGACCGGAAAATCCAGGATGAACCGACATTATTAGAAGGATTCCGGCATCTTCAAGAAAAGGCTTAGCCATATCAAAACGCGTTTCAGGGTTGATCACCACACCATATGGTATTCCCTGATCTTTCATTTCTTTCAATAAATGACCTGTGCTGATCGGTGATTCTACATGGATCAGCATTATGTTTCCACCAGCGTCAAAGAATGACCTGTAGTATTTGTCCGGCCGCTCAAGCATTAGGTGGCATTCGAGGTTGAGCGAAGTGCACCTTCTGATCGCCCTTACAAGGTCCGGTCCCATAGTGAGGTTCGGTACGAACGCACCATCCATAATGTCAAGATGGAATGATGAAGCCCCGCCTGCATGACACTTCTCTATTTCATCTGCCATGAACTCAAGCTTTGCTGAAATAAGTGAGGGTGAAACTTTCATGAACAGGGATGCAGCCCCAACATATTATTATTTCAGGGAGAATTTAATTTCATGCCATATTCTGTTGAGGCTATCTATTCTTTGACAAGACTGTGAGAATAGGTGCTTTTCCAGGCCCAGTCTTTACACCAGACTGCCCGCGTGTCCTTTCTCTTTTCTCCCTTTTACTTCCGATGACTATTCATGCTTCATCCCGTTTGATCGAAAATCATTTTTAACTCACCAACTTACTGTGTAAAATATAACGAATTCATTCTATGAGCCCTCTCATGCAAAGTGAAAATTCTAACGCGCAAGTCCATGCTTTTCTACTTTATCCCGTGTGTCACCCGAACCTGTATGTTAAAATAACTTATTGAGATCAATATCCCTGATGGTTGTATTTCTCCAGTTAAACATTCATCTTCCTACTGTCCATAAATGAAAACGTGCCTCACATGCTGGCCTTCTAAGACACAAATATCGTGTGGTCTTTTATAAGTAAAAATAGGTTTAAGGAAGATAAAATTCGTCTCAGAATTCAACCTCAGTCATTCGCTTAAAAGGTGCTTTAAGAATGAATAACTTTCTTTCGCAAAAAAATCTTGATCCGGAGAAAATTTTCTCCACATTCTCATCTTTTCAGAAAATTTATCATCATAAGGCGTAAAGGATTCAACACTTATCCATTTATCATAATTGAGGAGTTTAAGGCTTTTCTTGACTTCTTTCCAGTTTATTTGTCCGCTACCGGGTATCCCGCGGTTGTTTTCGCATACTTGGATATGATATGTCTTTTTCCCTGATATTTCGAAAGCTTTGGAAATTGACTCCTCTTCAATGTTTGTGTGGAAGGTATCGATTAGTATACCGAAATTGTCTGAGTTGATTCGCGATATTAGTTCAATCGCTTGATCAACAGTATTTATGAGATATGTATCGTACCTGCACAAAGGTTCAAGTGCTATCTTGATCCCGGAATCTTCCAACTTTTTTGACAGCGTTTTAAACGAACTGGTCACTCTATCAAGAATCTTATTTCGAAGATGATCTGATATTAGTTGTAATTTGCCAACCGGTGCGTAAAGTGGACCGCAGATCAATTCTGAATCTACAAACTCGCATAACTCTATCAATTTTTCAATGTATCTATATGCGTTTTTTCTATTTTGCAAGTTATTGGATGTTAGGTCCATTTGCCTAGAACCGCCCCCTACTATAATTGGATACATTTTTTTAGAGACGCTTGAAATGGTTTCTCTCAAGGACTTTTTGTTGATATCTCCTGTAAAAGTTGGAATTTCAACGCCTTGATACCCTATAGAGGCCGCTTTATTTATAAAGTCAAAATTATTTTCTTCAGGGGTTGAAGTCCACACCCATGCACTTATTGACAACTTTGGTGTTTTATTTAATTGCATTAAATTCACGCTCCTTTGAGTTTTAGGTCTTGGATAGCCTGTAAAGCTGCATTTCTTCCAGAAAGACCTGATATCCCTCCGCCAGGATGCGTAGCAGCACTACACATGTATAAATTCGGTATTTCAGTGGAATAGTGGCTGAATCCGCTAAATGGTCTGAGGGAAAGCATCTGGTCTAGGCTTGGTTGGCCAACAACTGGATCTCCATTTACTAGGTTAGGATTATACGTCTCTATATCTTGAGGGCTCATTATTTTCATTTTTAATATAGAACTTCTTACATTTCCAGCATATTTTTCTAGTACTCTTAAACCAACTTCAGCGATTTCGTCTTTGTCGTCATCAGTCCAGTTTCTCCCTCTTATTTTGTGCGGTGCCCTGACGAAATTCCACAATACATGACCACTTCCTTTTACCCGGCTCCTGTCGTACTTAGTGTAATTATTTAATGTCATGAATGGAAATTCTGGTATTAATCCACGGAGACATTCGTTATACGCCTTGGATACGTCATCCAACGATTCTCCTATTTGGACCAGGCCGGCATCTCCAGTCTCTTCAGGGATAAAGTCTAAAGGTTTATTCAAAGCAGCATGCATCATCACCTGTGTGACAGATGAATATCTAAAATTCTTCACTTTGTTAAGGAAACCCTCGGAAAGTTTTGATTGAGAGACGAGCTTTCCGAATAGAGCTTTGGGTTCCACGTTTGCTATTACACCACGTTCGGCTTTTAGGTATTTTCCTGATGATAATTTTACTCCTGTTGCCCGGCTATTTTTCACTTCTATCTCAATAACCGGGTCTCCCAAAATCAACTGTCCATTGTGTTTGAGAATAAAATTTTTAAGAGAATTTGAAAGTGTTTCCATTCCGCCTACTGGTATTCCTCCACCTTTTTGTTGAAGTAAACCAACAAAAGTGAAGGCCGTAAACGCACTTCCCGCTTCCTCAGGGGATAGCGGAGCGTGATTGCTCCCCCAAATAGAAAAAAAAGCCTTTGTCTCTTCAGCTTCAAAGTTTTCGTTTAGCCAGTCTCTTGCAGACATAAATGAAAGTCTAATGAATTCCGTCCCTTCTTCAGATTCCTCAAGAACTGACATCATTTCTGAATACGGGACTGGAGGGGAAGAAAACCCACTTTCAATAATTTCTGCCGCATTCTTATAATAATCATATATCTGAAGGTATTTTTTAGCATCAAGTTTAGAAAACTGTGATATTGTTTTTGCTGTTCGCTCCGGATCTCTGTAAATGGTAATAGCTTTTTTATTGCTGAAAGGAGTAGATGCAACAGTGTCCGGCGTTATATCTTTGTACCCGTATTTTTTCAAACCTAATTCTGATTCTACCGGCCCCAATCTCCAGATATTGATAGAAGTAGCTAACACATCATGCTTGTAGCCTGGAAGGGTTATTTCACTAGTAACAGCAGAACCACCTAGATAATTATTCCTCTCAATTAATACCACTGAGAAACCATCATTTAAGAGGTATGCTGCGCTAGTTAAACCGTTGATTCCACCACCCACTATAATAAAATCAATCGCCATTTTCTTCAAACCGAAAATTCGGATTGAATATATAAAATTGTTAACCAAAAAATTTAACTAATTAAATATTTTTAGGTGTATCTAATAAGTTTTATAGATGCTGAAAATAACTGGATTTACTAAAGGGGGCTTCTCCAAAAGATCGCAAAAATATAATATATAGGCTTTTCTATCCCCCAATGATGAAAAGTAGGAATATTGTGATTGCTATCATAATAGCTATAATTGTAGTTGCAGCTGGTGTTACGGCGTTCGTAGTATCGAGTAACTCGCACCCCAAAACGAATCTTTCAACTCTATATATTACGACTGTAAGCCCAGTACCAACAATCGAGAGCGAGCAATTAAGTTTAATAACAAGTGACTTTAATAAAATAGGTATCCCAGCTAGCTATAATGCAGTTGGTATTCCAGTTGTTCTCGGTTGGCTCACTGCGAACACGACTCCTAATATGGTGGTCAACCCGGGTCCAACTCCGCCTTGGCCAGATCCTGTGTTTACACAGATCATAGGAGCAACCGATGTTGCCTATGGATTTACATATGTAGATGATTCATGGCTTAACAACAGTACAATGCAAAGTTTTTACCCTAACATTATGTTTGATAACAACACAACAAACCAAATCAACGAGGTGAAGGAGATTTACCAGATAGTATACAACAACGCACCATACATATGGCTTCCTATCCCAGACAATACCTTTTTTGTTCAGCCTTATATCAACAACTTCTCTTATAACCCAGCTAATGTTTATTACTACAACGTGATGTCTTACAATTCTTCTTATACCGCCGTGAAGCCCCCATCCAACTCTACCCTAACAGATGCAATCCAAATCAATGCCCCCGATTCACTCGATCCTGCAAGTGCCGGTCTTCTTGAAGACTCGACATTCCTTAATTCAGTCTACCAGGGCCTCGTCGAACCCAGTGCATCTAATTCGAGTCAGGTTGAACTCGTTCTTGCAAACAACTATTCTGAACGCAGCTATCAAAACTTCACGTTCAACTTAAGAGATAACCTTCACTTCAGCAATAATCAGCCACTGAATGCTACAGATGTGTGGTTTTCAATATACAGATCCATATTAATGGACCAGCCTGCAGAATCTGGAGTTAATAGCTTCGTTTTGATCAATTCTTCGGAGTTCAGTTCCACCTCTTATGCCATACCGTGGGGTTTCCAAAGTGCACTCTTGCATTACTCAAACGAAACTCATTATGTAGAGGGTAGTAATCTTACTTTGAACGCTCAGAATGCGGCAAATTACCTGGCTCAGATGCTTTCTAACTTTAACGTATCAAACAAAACTCAAATGAACTTAATGGAATATCCAAACCAAGCAATTTCTATTAACGGAAGTAACCCTCTGCAAATTCGCATAAACCTGTTAGACTCGTACCCATTTTACGTTGATGCACTTGCTGCCGGAACTTCCAATTACGTCGTTTACCCAGCTTATATAGATTCACATGGAGGAGTTCAACCAAACGTGGGCAATAACTTTACAAACTTGAACGGCGCAATCGGATCCGGACCGTACACTTTCAAGACCATATCTAGTTCCCTTTCTACAATTGCTCTGCAGAAAAATGCAAACTATTGGGGAAACAATCTTTCGAATATACCTTATGTTGCGCAACCAGCACACATAAAGTACATTGTCATAGACTATACACTGACTACAGCAGATAAAATCTCCGGATTCATCTCCAACGACGTTCAATTGACTCAGGTTGCACCCACATCTATTAAAAGTATCGCTCAGGCATCACCATACAATCAACTCCCCTTCAGTTCATACTTTAAGAATGAAGGTTCGAGCCCTGCCCAGTGGGCTATTTCCATGAATGCACAGGTTTTCCCTACAGATATAACTGATTTTAGACTGGCACTCGTTCATGCAGTAAATTACACCTCACTGGACAACCTGTTCTCTTATAATGGAACAACTCTAGCAACCAATTACCTTGGGCCGGTTACTCCAAACTTTAATGGTTATTATAACCCGGGCAATCTCCCTCTCTATCAATTCAACACAACGCTAGCGGAACACTATCTCAACTTAGCTGGTCTCCAGGGTCATTTCTATGTAACCCTTCCAAACGGAACGGTTCTCGGTGATAAGGCAATGATCTCAGATACGATCTCGGGGCAGTTTATCCTAACCGTTTTTACCCTCGAGTCACAGTTAGAGACCTCCGTTGCTGCAAAATTTTAAATGGCGTTTATTCTCAACTATTATTTTTTCTATTTTTAAACGTTTTCTTAATTAAAGATCAAAATCATCTTCTTATACTATATTTTCAGGCGGCCTGAGTTCATTCAGTTTCTTATTAATCTTGTCAGCAATATTTTGCCCGTTTTCCACGTCTCTTATTAAAATGTTGAACCTAGTAGAAATAATGAAAACCGTAGACAATCCAAAACGTTTCTGAAGAAATCCGACTCTAACAAATACTAAGTTAATTGCGTCATATTTGAGAGTTTTACCTCCAAACATGTTAAAAGTTTGGATTGATTCCTCCCCAGCGACATATCTATTTGAAAGTTTTATCCGAATGTAGATGACTAATAGTATATACCATATCAAAACAAACTCTAAATAATTCAATATAGAATTCGGCCCGATCTCAAGAAAGAGGGAAAATAATAGAAGTAGAATTGTACCTTTTAACAAAGTTTTTTCTATTGATCTATTCATATAACCAGCAAGCAACTGTGCCTGTCTTGTTAGGGAAAAGTACAGGTTCTTCCTGTTTACACCTTTCCATTACAAAAGGGCATCTCGAATGGAACCTGCAGCCTTTTGGTGGATCTATTAGGCTTGGTACATCTCCACTCGGGGCAACTAATGTCTTTGACGTTATTGACGGAACAGATTTCATAAGAACTTGAGTATATGGGTGTTGAGGCTCCTGAATAACGTCTTCTGCTTTCCCGGTTTCAACTATTTTGCCTGCGTAAAGTACCATTATCTCATCAGATAGATACTTAGCCACTTCTATGTTATGAGTTATAAAAAGATATGTTAAGCGGTATGAAGCATATAGATCGGCCAGGATATTAAGAATCTGTGCCTGGACTGATTCATCCAGAGCAGACGTTGGCTCGTCAAGAATAATTAGGTCGGGGCGCTTAGCGAGAGACCTGGCTATCGCGATCCTTTGTATTTGTCCTCCTGAAAGCTCCCTGACTTGTTTATCTTTTATTTCGTTATAATTTAGGCCAACACTGGTAAGTGCTTCATTGATCTTCAACTCGTTCTGCTCGTTAAGTGCTTCTGAAATTATTCCATAAACCTTCATTCTAGGATTTAGAGAAGTAGATGGGTTCTGAAATACCATCGAAATGCTTTTTCTTATTGTTGGGAAATCTTCTTTTGAGATTTTTTTGTTTCTGAAAAATACTGATCCTGAAGTCTGAACCTCCAATGTAGCCATAATTTTTCCAACAGTAGTTTTTCCGGATCCACTTTCTCCCACTAGAGCTGTAATTTTCCCTTCAGATAACGATAGTGAAACCCCATCTAGGGCCCTGACGTAAATAGGCTTTTCTCTGAATATAGTTTCTATAATGCCTCTCTTTTTCGCTAAATAGTATTTCTGGACATTCTCAAACCTGTAAATATCACTCATATAACCAACATCTCACCATGTCTTCTCCAACTTGAGTCAATTTTGGTTCTTCCAAAACACATTTGTTCATAACTTTGTTACACCTCGGGCTAAATTTGCAACCATTTGGCAGATTCAAGTAAGCAGGAGGAGCACCAATTATGGAAAACAGTCTTTGCTTTTCTTTTGAACTAGATGGAATGCTTTTGATTAGACCAACAGTGTATGGATGTTTAGGTTCGGTTATTAACCTGGCTGTTTCCCCGGTTTCCACCACCCGTCCCCCGTAAAAGACCATGAGTTTATCTGATATTACATTGGCGAGTGCTATGTCATGAGTTATGAAAATGATTGACATTCCCAGTTCGTTATTCAATTCTCTAATCAGTTCCAGAAATTGGGCCTGAATAGTTACATCAAGTGCTGTAGTTGGTTCATCTGCAATGAGAAGTTTAGGTTTTAAAATGAGTGCCATGGCGATCACAACCCGCTGCACCTGTCCCCCGGAAAGCTCATGCGGATAGCGTTTCATTATAGCAGAAGGATCAGGCATTCTCAATTTTACCAGCGTATCATTTACTTCTTTGAGCATAGTTTCTCTTGAACTGTTAATGGATTGTTTCTGGTTCCTAAGCGACACACACTCCATAAGCTGAAATTCTATATTTTTAACCGGGTTAAGGCTGTTAAGCGGGTTTTGAAAAATCATGAAAATAGATGTGCCACGAAGGTAGGTTTTTTCTTTCTCATTCATTCTGAGCATATCTCGCCCCTCAAACATTACTGAGCCGGTTGTTTTGGAATTGGGGGGTAGCATTCCTGCTATTACAAGTCCTAATGTAGATTTGCCGGAGGCGGATTCCCCAACAACCGCAATCTTCTCGCCCTTTTCTAATTTGAAGTCTAAATTGTCGATAACTTTGTACTCTCCAAGAATAGTCTTGTATGATACACTCATTTTTGATATTTCAAGTAACACTTTTCCACCTGTTAATTAACTCTGTTGGCTATTATATCCTGCATCCTGTCCCCCACAAGTACAAATCCGATGACAATGATTAGGATTGCGAATCCCGGCGCTAGTGCCCACCACCAATCCATCGGAAGAGCTCCAACTCCGTTAGCTGCCATCGATCCGAGTTCTGGGATGGGAGGGCTGAGTCCAATTCCCAAGAATGCTAAAGTAGAGTACATTAGAATTACGTTCCCAAAATCAAGTGCGGCATATGCTATAATCGGGTCCGTGCTATTCATGAAAAGGTACCTGAAAAAAAATGAAAACATTCCTACATTGTTCAGCTTTGCAGCCTGAACATAGTCAAGTCTCTTAATTTTCAATATCTCTCCCCTGAAAAACCTAGCATAAATTGGCCACCACACAACAAGCAGACCCACTACTGCAGCAAAATAGGACTCATTAAGTATAACTGATACCGCTATAACCAAAATTAGAGGCGGGACTGAAAGAAATGCATCGGTAATGCGCATTACGATCTCGTCTACAAACCTCCCAATATATCCTGCGATTATACCAAGAACCGCTCCTACAGCAATGGAGACTCCGACAACTATGACAGCAATGAATGCGTCTCTTGGAATTGCGTACAAAATTCTCGAAAGAATATCTTCCCCCGATGAATTAGTACCAAGAAGGTAATGAGTTGAGGGCGGGAGGGAAGATGCAAAAGGGTTAAGCTGAAAAGGATCATGAGGGAGTAGAATGTATCCCAAAGAGGTATAATTTCCAAAGTTTGAAATAAACTCTAAGAACCCCTGGATTATCGACCAAGCAAAAAAGATTGATATGATAATCAAACCAACCATGGCACTCCTGTCTTTTATAATTAGCCTTAATAAGGAGACTTTTTTTGGAGAATCTTGTTGGGTTTTGTTTATTAATGCTTGCGATGCGTCCCCAATCATTCTAAAATCACCCTTGGATCTAGTATACCGTAAAGTACATCCGCTATTAGATTAGCAATAATTATTGCTATTCCCACTATTATTGTTGTATCCAGAATCGCGATATAGTCAAGATTGTCAATTGCCTGAACGATAAAATAGCCCATGCCATGATAGTCGAAAATATCCTCGATCACTACAGCTCCTGCTACGGAGTATGCAAAAAGGAGGACGATCAGCGTTACAAGGGGAAGAGCAGCGTTTCTTAATGCTACCCCATAAACAGTTTTTTTTCGTGAAAGCCCTTTCATAAGGCTCAGCCTGAAAAAATCTGTTTCCATTACATCCAGCATAGAGGCTCGAGTGAGCCTTGTTACGATACCAAAACTAATCGTAGCTAACGCAATTGCAGGCAGTATCATATGATGGATTAGACTCACAAAATATGTCCAGTCACCAGCCCAAATTGCATTTAATAGAGGAAAAGGGGTCACAGACGGAGGTGCAGTAAGAATAGGATTTACCATGTTTACAGCCGGAAGCAACTTTAAATCATAGGCTACTACAAGTTGAAGTAAAATTGCAACCAAAAAGGGAGGCGTTCCCCACGAACTAAGATATAATATTTTAACACCATAATCGGTTGGTTTCCCCCTTCTCGAAGCTGCAATTGCCCCAGTAAAAATTCCGAGTAATACAGCAACAATTATTGCTGGAAAAACGAGTTCTAGCGTGATTGGAAAAAAGGTTCCAATTAATGTTAGTTCAGGAGCGTTGTAAATTGGATCCATGCCTAAGTTTCCGTGAAAAATCATACTAATATAGCTAATAATCTGGATGTATACCGGCTGATTCAATCCATATCTTTTAACAATATTTTCAAGGGTGGTGGTTGGAATATGTGGATTTCCAGCATAGATTCTTGCCAATTCAAGTGGATTTGGAGCGATGATGTGAATTAGTAAAAAGAGGAACACAATAAGAATGATCAAAGTAAAAATTGCATAAATTACTCTCCGGATTATAAAAAATAAAGTCCCAGAGTTCACGGAGAGCGCAAAGTGAAGGATCGTAATAAATATTATGTCCTAAAAAAGAACAAAACACAAAGACAGTAAAGTTCATTAACGCTATATAATCCCAACAGATGAAAAATATGGGAACAAACAACACCAAAAAAGTAAACCATCCAAGCTCCAGTCGTTACGGATTGGGTGAAGAAGTGGAGCGGACGAAGTATGGAAGCGTATTTACCAAAACAACAGAGATTTATCCATGGAAAAGTTACATACCATTAGTTTTTGTTGAAGGAGACGCTTCAGAGATGGGTGAACAATTCGGTAGAGCTACAGCCGATATTATCAGAAAAGTTGTTAGGTTTAACATTCCAAAACTTGTGTCAATCCTCGAAAAGGCTCACGTCAATGCAAACGATTACATAGGAATGGCGGAAGACAGTATTACAAAGTATACAGACTCGTCATATTTGGATGAGGTGGCCAGTATGGCTAATGCCTCAGGCGTGGAATACAAAGATCTCATGCTCACCAACCTGAATATTGATATAATGTACACCCTACCATCTCCGGAATCGCATTACCCATTGATGCCTGACGATATTACTGAAGAAAGCCCGCTTCACTGCTCTTTTTTCAGCGCATGGGGGAAATCTACGAAGGACGGCTCTCTTGTCGCAGCTCATAATGACGATGGCGGACGATACATGGATCAGTTCCTTGCATTAAAAGTGGCAAAACCCAAACACGGTAAAGCATTTGTTTCACCAGTTGTTCCGGGGTATATTGGTTATCATAGCGTCGTCAATTCTGCAAATACTTTTAGTTGTTCTACTGGCATCTCTGATGTCATGAAGAACGAAGAGATGGCAGACGACGGTGTTCCAAGTTGGTTTTTATTCAGGTGGCTTGGTCAGTATTCAGATGGTACGAGTGACGCAGTGAACAGGTTTCTTTCAGTACCAAACAGAACACTTATCAATTGGTGCTTTACAAGCAAAAAAGAGGGTACAAGAATAGTTGAAGCAACTCCGAAACACCACGGCTTTGCTAAATTTCCAGACGCTTCGGAACAATGGATTGTATCAGCTGGCAAAACACTCGCTTCAGATCTAGAACCGTATCTTGTAACAGTAAAACATCCGGTTACTGGTGATTATCGATACCTGTCCATCGAGAAGGCCGTGAAAGAAAAATATGGTAAAATAGATTTCGACGAGGGGGTTAAAATAATGTCAGATCATTATGACTCCTTAGCGAAAAGAGAGTCTGCGAGTGAAAACACGGTTTGCAGACACATGGAATACGCAGGAACTTTTGGAGGAACTGTAAGATCTTTAGTAGTCAAGTTTAACAACAAGACAGACGCAGTTGAACAGTATACCGAAATAGGCGTGTCACTTGGGAACCCCTGTAATGGAATGTGGAGAAAGCTCTCCTTCGATAAAGATATGAATATACTTAACTGAAGGGATTACTGTACATTGACATAAGTTTTGCATGGAATGCATGAACGCACCGGTGGACTTGAATGAACAACCTCTCTTTCCACCGTTGTTTTCTTCATTTGGAACTTTCCAGTTCATCAGGAACAAATGGATTCATGAGGTCCTAGATACTTTGTATAATGAATCTGTTGTACCTGTCATGCATTCTGTTTGATCCATTATCTTCTTGTGCTTCCATTTCCTAATAATCTCTCAAAAATCTGCAATCCTGTCTTAATTTTTTTTAAATGCGTTGACACATCTATTATAAATGTTATTTTTTTGATTTTCCTTTCAGAAATTATACTAATGTTGCTTTGTATGACTCTTTAAAATACCTGGACAAATACTTGTCTTTTGCAGTGGAAACGAACAGGGGATCGCCAGAATTCAGTGCAACAGACATAGCTTTGTCACAAACCTCCTTGTCTCCGTTGACTATATGATACAATACTTCATCCCGTATTTCCTGAAGATTCAAAAAAGATGCTAGCTCGCCAATTGAAGCTAGTATCATTTTTTTATTATTAGTTCGGCGCATATAATTCAATACAATCTTAGAGGATGCCTCTGTCCTTAGAGCACCGAGTCCCCTCAGTGCTCCTAAGGTTATTACATTTTCATGTGAGTACTCAAATAGGCCTCTGTAAAGAATTTGCATGGCTTCCTCACGACCAGTCATTCCAGCCGAATTGAGAGCTTCGCCCCGAATGTAGTAACTTCTCTCTTTACTCAAGATCATAGATATTGCTTCGAGAGATTCCTTTTCCCTGAAATTTCCAAGCGCCCGTACTATCGCCCTTCTTACTTTTGGATTAGGGTGTTTAGCATTTTTTATTAGAATATTTAACGCTTCTTTACCTCCTATTCTACCCAAGGCACTCGATGACTCCGCAGCGATGCTCCAATGTATCTCCGTATTTGATATTATTCGACTTAATGTATCAGTAAATTCGCTATTGTTAAAATATGCCATTTTCCTTATTGCTCTTATCCTACAAACAAGATGAGTGTCATTTTCTGTTTTTGATCTCATCTCTGAAAAACTTTCCTCTACATCTACTATTCCAACGATAGATATGTCAGGATCAACGCAGATGAACTCTGGTCGTTCGCTGATGTTCAATCGTACTTCTTGTTCAAAATTATATAATGTAACAGGAATTTCTGTCGATTTGCCTGTCTTAAAATTTAAAATTATTTTAAAGTTTAATAGGTACTCCCTGGCTATTGACTGCTTCTGTCTGAACGAAAGATTAAGGATATGCAGTAAATTATCATAGAAATAGGTCACATTCAGTACGGGGTATCCTTTAGAGTAAATAAATTGGCCAAAAAATCCGTCGGAAACCACACCTGATTCTTCACCAACTATTTGCTCAAGATCTTTTGTGCTGGCCGAGCTGTACATAAATTTTGAGAAATATGATTTCAAAACACGGTGCATCCTCTCCTCTCCTAACAGGTTCAATAAGGAGCACATCACTAGCCCTCCTTTTTCACTGGAATATCTATCGAATGACTTTTTTGGGGCAGTACCATAAGTGGTGCAAATCTCACTAACTCCTCGCTGTATTTCTGCCTTTAAGTATGCGTCCAGTTTATCTAAAAGATGATAGTAGTACTCGTCGGCCCCATGTTTGTTCCTGACGAAAGAGGCGAATAAGAAACTTGCCAAACCCTCATTCAACCATACGTCTTCCCATGTTTTGCATGTAACTAAGTCGCCGAACCATTGATGTGCCATGTGATGTCCAACATTTTCTTCACTGCTGAAATCAATATGAGCTATTTCATCATGCAATGTTCTTTCAGTTAAGGTATTGGCGGTAGTGTTTTCCATTCCGCCAAACGTGGCCTCATAAACGCATGTTTGGGAAAACTTCTTAAAAGGATATTCGGCTCCTGTGAATTTTTCATAGAATTCAAATAATTCCTTCGTTATAGAGAAAGTTCTTTCAATGTCGTGTTTCCTGCCTTTTGGGACCAAATACATGAGCTTAGTATTCTTGTAGGTTTCCTCAAAAAAATCAAATTCTCCACATACCAGTGAAATAAGATATGGTGAGTGAGGCCGATCCATTCTCCAATGATATACACGTTTGTCTTGAATATCCTTAACAGTTAAAAGATCTCCATTGGACACGAGATAGTACTTTTTGGGCACGGTAATGATTGTTTCTGACGTACACTTCCTATCCGGGCCGGGGATGTATGGAAACCAATATTTGTTATCTTCGCTAACCTGAAAATCTTCAGTCTGACCCTCGCCTAATGTCCAAACTTGTGGCTGAATATCAGGACCATATTTGTCTTCTGTTATGAAATACATCCCTAAAGGCGGATCGACGATTGCATAATCTACTGTGATTTTCATTTTTAAGTCGCTGAAATTATCGGAAATTCTGATTGTAATGTCTTTCCCATCATATATATAGTCTGCAGGTTTCCCGTTGACTTTAACTGAGTTAATCAAGAAATTAACGGCTTCAATCCTAAATACAGAGGTTCTCTTCGCATCAATGTACAACTCACATTTAGATTTAAAAGATTTTGATCTAAAGTCAAGATCTCCTTCTATCTTTATGTGTTTCAATTCAAAAGTTCCATCAGTATTGTTTCTTGGTTCGGTTCCTTTTTCTGACATCATCATATTACCCCTTAATAAGAAAATATAGGATCATGCCTGATCCCATTGTTTCTCGATATACATCAAACTGTTTCACCACAAATAAATACTAAATTTATAATATCGCTCCGACATATTAAATATTGAAGTTTAATTTCGGCTTTTTTTCCACTCTTGCAGCCTGTTATAAAGGTACTCAAAATTCTCCTCTAAACTGGGCTCCTTCATCTTTTTTCTCATGCTCACAATTACAGGCTCAAAGTTTTTCCAGATGGGTTCAAACCAGAAAGTATCGAAAAAAAGATCCTCTGACAACAATTTGTGCTTAACCAGAACACCCGCAAGTTCAAGAAAATGTCCTACTGAGTAGAATGAATCAAAACCTTTACTTCCAGGAGGATATTTTTTCACAAAGTCATCCCAATTTTTCGCATTAAATTCAAACTGGGAAAAAGCCCATCCATTAAAAACTCTCTCTGACTGTTGGAATTCATTCAATCTTAGTAAAAGCTCCGCGTCTTGTTTATCCAATTTTTTAGTCTCATTTTTCGGCATATTCGAGTTTTGGTAGATAATTGCTATAAATAAATTTACTGCAAAGCAGCCATTGAATGCTGTAAGGGCAGTAAAAGATGACTGCAGGTTCAGGTTTGCTTGACATTGAATCTGTCATGATCATTATCGCTAATAGGCACTTTCTTTTCTAAGGAGAAAGTCATAGTCGTCAGCGAGTCTTATCATTCTTCTCAAGTATATGGATACAGACAGGGAGGATAATTAATGCTCCGGAGTGGATTAAACACGCCTCTCATTATGCATTAAGCCGCAAAGGAGGCGCATCATGGGAGGATTAAAAACAGTATAGATTGATTCGCGGAACTGCGTGAAAAGATAAAGACGGTTGATAGGAGCAACTCAGACTGGGTCTAGGGAATATTCAGAGCCCAACAATCTGCAATCAGGTTCCAGTCATGTGACGGAAAACCTTCTATATCATAGGCTCTGGAAGGAGATTGCACAGATCAGAAGCATCGAAGATAAGGGACAGTCACTAATCTGATAGCACCTATATGTGTCTGAGTTCCGGATAATAAAATTTATGTAGGCGTATCATGTATGTTATCTGCATGAATGATAAATCCTCTTCCCGTGGAAAGGCAATATCTGGTAAAGACAGGTCGGCCGTAAGGGAAGACATCCTCAGAAACGTGATAAGGCTGAAGACACGTCTTAAATCAAAATTCGATTCCATTGCAGTATCATCAAACATGGATCATATCAGGGCGATAGCCCGGGAACTATCAGAATCAGAGCAGTCGGACATAGATGAACTTGACAGAAGCCTGAAGGAAGGTACTTTTCCAGAGGTCGAATCGGAGCTGAAAGATCTTGAAGATTATGAGACATTCGATCACCTTCTTGAAGATGAACCGGACATAAATATGAATGATCTCCGCAGCATACTGATGGTATCGATAAAATATTACAAGGATATATACGACATTCTTCGAATAATGGAAAATGAATATTCTGATCCTTTTCTGAAACAGGCTATTTCTAATGTCGCTGCCAAAGAACTATCATATAAGAAGAAGGTGGAGGATCTCCTTGAAGAAAGAGTTCACGGCGATTCATGGTAATGTTATTCAAGCACTTTGCACCCGGTTAAAGAGATTTATTACAGGACAATGACATCAGGCATCCATGTGTGCAATGAAGCAGAGAGCCACACTTACCGATGAAATCAGGGTTTTACTAAAACTTTATCCAGTTTTCAGAAGGTATTCAAAGGACAGAAAAAGGATTAGGTCCGATACCAACCACACCTGGGATCCGTCCATGGAGGAACATGGAAGGAGGGCAGTTCAGACCTTTATTGATCTCGGTCCAACATACATAAAGCTTGGCCAGGTAATATCTGCAAGGCCAGACCTGCTTCCTAATGAATACATCAAGGCGTTTGAACAACTCCAGGATAATGTTCCACCAGCTCCATTCGAGGCAGTTAAGCCAATAATAGAATCAGAAATCGGAAAGATAGAAGAGATTTTCTCCGACTTTGATAAAAATGCCATTTCTGGTGCATCCCTGGGACAGGTTTACAGGGCCACCTATAAGGATAAACAGGTAGTTGTCAAGGTAAACAGGCCCAATATCCGGCAGCAGATCAAACATGATATTGCCATACTCGAGAGGCTTTTAAGACTGGCCCGGAGACGACTTGAGTCTTACCTTTACATTTCATTTGAATCAGTAATTTTCGACTTCCGTGATAGAATCTTTGACGAGGCTGATTACGTTAAGGAAGCTGGAAATATAGAAAGGATAAGGGAAAACCTTGTTAATAGAAAGGAAAGGGTCATTGTGCCGGCAGTATTTCATGAGGTCACAACATCTCAGATCCTTGTTTTGGATTATATTCCGGGGATTAAGATAACGGATATCGAAGCACTTAGAAATAGCAGTATTGATCTCAAGGATCTGGCCTGGCGTCTTGATCTTTTATTCATGCGGATGCTTTTACGGGACAAGATATTCCACGCTGATCCCCATCCTGGGAATATTTCTGTAACGACCGAAGGAATCATAATACTATATGATTATGGGATGGTAGGTTCGCTTGATCCAAAAACAAGAATACAGTTACTGAAGCTTTACGACGGGCTCTCCAACACGGATCCAGATGCAATCATTGATTCCCTTATTGCGCTGAATGCGCTGTCTCCTGTTGCAAACAGGAACATCATGAGGCGTACCATGGATCTGGCTATTTCTAACCTACAGGGAAAGAGGATAGAAGACAGGGAAGTTCAGGAAATATACACAATTGCGAATGGCGTTATATTCGAATTTCCGTTCAGGCTGCCGCGTGAACTGGTCCTCTACATGAGAATGTCATCCCTGCTCGAAGGTATCTGCAGACGTCTTGATCCGGATTTCAGGTTTATCGCTATACTTCGGCAGATACTCTATCAGGAAGGGCTCCTTAATGATCTATACAGATACCAGATAACGGATTTCGTTAAGAAATCCATTAATTCAATAGAAAAAGGCCTGGAGGTTTTGCCATTACTGAAAAGGGACCTGGAAGACAGGCAGGTCCCGGTTAGCAGAAAAAAGGAATATAAAATACCGGCCAGTATATTTCTTGGTTTCCTGACGCTTGCGTCCGCCTATATATCAACAACCAGCCGGGATCTGGGCCTCTCTCTTTTGGGATTATCAATAATACTTTTCATCGCCGTACTTCTTTCGAAGAACTGAAGTTGTTATGTTGAGTGAATCCGTTATTTTTTTAAGTCCATAAGTAAGATTCAGTTCAGGAGATCCTTTTTTCTCTTGTATTCCTCTTCTGTTATCTCACCACGCGCTAACTTCTCCTTTAAGATGCTAACGGGATCATGTCTCATCTCCATCTTGCCCCAATCAGCAAAAGAACCAATTGCATAAAAAAACAGGACAACGAAAACTATTGTTATAGAGGCCATTGCAGGCATTATAACATACCAATATCCAAAATTATTATACATCATTCCGTATCCATAACCAGACGGGTAAAATGATGAGGGCTTCACCACGTATAAGCCAACGATAATCATGATTGATAGAAGAACAACAAAGGCCAGAACAACCGTCAATAATATTTTTGATCTACGATCCATTTTAAGGTCAATCCCAGTTTGTGGATTGAGACCTGATAATTACTGCGTATAGCTTACATGTCTGGATGTAGGATCAAATACTGAATAAGTGAATGGTTAAAGATCGAAAATCAGTTTGTGTTAAACAGAGAAGATCAGTCTACCTTGACAGTCCGCACTCCTTTCACAGGCACTCTTACTGTCAGGACGCCGTTGAGGTACTTTGCACTCAGCTCAGCAGCAGGATCAACATCGTATGGGAGGGAAACCCTCTTAAATACACTTTCAGGTCTCTGGTTCATGAGTATTGTGCCCTTCTGATCCATCTTCCTGGTACCCTGTATTACTAACGCATTTCTGTCAAGTCTGACCTTAACATCCTTTTTATCGAATCCAGGGAGATCAGCTTCGATTACAAGCTCCCCGGCATCCTCGCTTATCGTGACTGCAGGATACAGGAAAGAAAGAACTTCTTTTGCTTTATCATTGATAGATTTCATCGCCTCATTAGCGTAAAACCTTAAAGGATTATACATCTGGTACACTAATTCATTCTTATATTTATTTTTATTTAAGTATCAAAGGAAACAAACACGCCACAAGTTTCGTTTCAGGATTGAATGAAGATAAAGGATTAATAACCTAAATTCATTTTGTTAAAAGCAGAAAATGGCAAAAAAAGCACATAACAGGTATGAGAAGAAAGTCGAGCAGAAACCAGCATTATCACAGAACAAAATTCTCGTTATTGGTGCACCGGTAGTTGCAGTTATTGTTATAATTGGTGTTCTCTTTGGATTGGGCATAGTTCATTTACCTTCAGGAGGATCTCCTTCAAGCAGTTTTACGCCCCCCACACAGATACCTTATGGCCTTTCATTTGCGGAAGTTTCAGCAACTGACTACGCTCCAGCTCATTCATATTCTATATATTTCATATCATGGATAGGCTGCCCAATCGGCGCTTCGGTTTCCTGGGGAATATACGGCTCCATTAAAGCATATTACAGTTCAGTCCAGAACGATGTTTACGGGCACTATTCATCTCCTGATGAAGGTAGCCTCGCAAACATTCCCGGGCTGATCTTCACGACAGGATTTTCATTCAGTGCAAAAGGCTATAACTACACATTCAGCCCTTTTTATATGTACAATGAGACCATGACCGGAACATACCCTGGCAACACACCGATACCTTCCAGCCAGCTGGTTTCAACGGGCGAGAGCGAAATCAATGCATCAGGGCTTCCATCGGCAATAACATCTCTTGCATATAAATATACAGCGGTGGTTCCCACCAATCAAGGGAAACCTTCTGCTTACCTTGGCAACCCTGCACATGTTAATACTGTTCTGATAATAACTGGACCTTCCGGGACCTGGATGCTTAACGGGCCTTACTTTGACCCAACTTATCTGCTTTCTTATACATATCAATATCTGCAGTCTAATTACAATGGCGTAAATCCTATTGTGAACGAGATGTCTGCAATTAACTCGCAATTAAATTTGTAAAGTAATTTACTTTCAATTAAATACCAAGCAACAATATCAAATAAGGTATTAATGGAAACTTCTTCGGATCATAAGCCAGAATTAAGGTTTGACAGAGGTACCATTATAGTATCTAAATGGCCTGCCAATATCAGGGTTCCTGCTTATCTGCGCTTCGACAGCAGGATAAATCAGTACAGATGTTATGCCAGTTTCTACAGCGAAATTAAGGCTCTCCTTCCAGACGCAATCGATTATGTTTATGATAACGATAATAACATCGATATAAAGGCAGAGACTAATTTGAGACAATACCAGAAGGAAGCACTGAAGGCCTGGGAGAAAAATTCTCGTAGGGGTATTGTGGTGCTTCCTACTGCAACCGGGAAGACCCACATCGGAATAGCTGCAATTGCTGCCCTGAAGCAATCAGCACTGGTAGTTGCTCCCACAATAGAACTTATTCAGCAGTGGAGGGACAGGCTCGCAAAGAGCACAGGGATGGATATAGGACAGTTAGGTGGAGATGTAAGGGAAATCAGGCCCATTACTGTATCAACCTATGATTCTGCCTATCTACTCGCAGAGAAAATCGGGAATAAATTTAAATTCCTTCTTGCAGACGAGGTCCATCACATGGCATCAGAGCAGTATTCACAGATAGCAAAAATGTATGCTGCCCCATACAGGCTTGGTCTGAGTGCGACATATGAAAGGCCTGATGGCCTTGATGAATATCTTCTCCCATTCATGGGTGGAAAGATATTCGAGATGGGTTACGAGGAATTGAGCGATTACATCTCAGGCTTCCAGATAAGAAGGATACCGGTTGAGCTTTCAGATTCAGAAACCGAAGAATACGAGAGATACAGGAATATATTCCTGTCTTATCTGAGAAGATACAACATATCTCTGAAGGGGCAGTTCGACTTCCAGAAATTCATAAGAAGATCCTGGAACCCGGAGGGAAGAGAAGCTCTACTGGCATGGAGAAAATCAAGACAGATTGCATTCAACGCCAGAGCCAAGGTCGAATTTGTAAGATATGTTCTGTCAAGGCACAGAAATGAAAAAACACTGATATTCGCTGAAGACACGTCCACGGCATACCTTATTTCCAGAGAATTCCTGATTCCTGCACTCACCTATAAAACACCCGGAAAAGAGAGGAAGCTGTATCTTGATTACTTCAGGGAAGGCAAAATAACGAAGCTTGCTACAAGCAGGATCCTGGATGAGGGCATAGACGTGCCTGAAGCATCTGTAGCTGTGGTCATAAGTGGATCAGGCAGTAACAGACAGTTCAAGCAGCGATTAGGAAGAATAGTAAGGCCCGGGGCTGGGAAAAATGCCGTGATGTATGAATTGATATCATCCGGAACCGGGGAATACAACACAAGCAGGAGGAGGGGCAAGGGCGTTCCAAACAGAACTTCTGTCAGTAAGGCGTAACACAAAGGCCGGAACTGTTATACCAACATTCCTGGGCGAATCAGGTATCGAGTATGCCAAAAAAGTAAAGGATCTTTTCACTGAAATGATTGGCAGAAAGAGAAAGGAGATCGAAGATAAGATCAAGGAACTTGAATTGCAGGTTCAGTTCAACAAAGTCCTCAAAGGACTCGCTGAGGTTATGTTCAGGTCCTGTATATTCACAAAACCCGGTACCCTTGAACCTGAGAGGATAAGATCAAAGGTTTTCCTGTCTGCCCCGAACGGCGTCTTTGACATATCACAAAAGAATGCAATTCTTTCAAAGATAGCTGAAGAAGAGGGATGCAGCGAAGATGACATCCTTGACTCCATGTATTCAGATCTCGAAGACGAGGAAATTCTTTCCGAGATACCTGAAATAAGTGAGGATGAACTGTGCAGGCGCTTCAATCTCGAACAGGTTGAGACGCTTTTGATGCGCGCCGTATCTCTCTCAGTATCAGGGATGGGGTCTTATGGCCTGATTGTCTCCAAGATAAGATCCCTGGATCTTATGTACAGAATCTATTCCACAGGAAATGAAATACAGAATATCTGGATAGAGGGACCTGCCTCGGTCATAGAGGAATCCAAAAAATATTCAATAAAATTTGCCGGCATAATAAGATACCTGTTGTCATTCGATGAGTGGGAAATAGATTCGGAAGTGGAATTATCGCGTGAAAGAAAAAAGGAAAGATTCAGGTTTCATATTGACTCGTCATCAAGATTCTATTTTCCAGATATCGCAAGAGAAAGTGATGCTGTTATCCAGTTTCCTGGAATCAGAAGGGCGGAACCTGTATTCATAGGATCAGAGGTTTTTATCCCCGACTATACCCTTGAGAGAGATAACCAAAAGACCATTATCTGTCTTTCAAGACCAAACCAGAAAGCCTACAACGATAAATGGAAGAAGAAGCTTGAAGAGATCGGTTTGAAAGCAGTCTTTGTCTATATCATCAAAAAAGGCGAGAAGAAATTGCAAAATGAGATCTGCTTTTTCGAAAAGTTAGACTGGGATTATCTCCTAAACTCTGTGCTTACAGATCCAGGGAGCAGAAAAAGATCAGAGAGGATGCAATCGGAAACAGTTCCACCAAAAATACCGAATCTCGATGAATTAAGGAAAAAGATAGACTCGCTTTATCCAGATTCAGATGAGATGATTGAGGCAATAGTAAAGATGCACCTTGACGTTGAGGACACACTCACCGCACTTGGTTATAAGGTCTACTGGTCAGGACTTCAGATGGTCGTAAGGAAAAAGAAATGAGTTCCTTCATTGGCTAATGGATTCAATCCTTCTTGATGTATTCAACAACAGCCCTGGAGCTGTGTATCATGCTCTTTCCGCTTTCGTCCTCGACAATTATCTTCATGCCGATTGTGTTTCTTTCAAGATCCGAAAGCATCTGTTTCATCGATTCTACCTTTTCAGCATTTGTATCGTCTAAGAATAGACCAAGCCTATCCCTTATCGTTAACAAAACACCCTCGACAGTGGTGATTTCACCATTTGATTCATTGCCGGGAAGGATCTCTGTGCCAAGATCCGGAAGGACTATCGAAGCCTTTGGTGATCGATAGATAATAGTATTCAGATCATCAGGGGTCTCGATCGAAAGCTCGATTCTCTGCTTTCTATCCTGGTTATCCGAAAATACCTGAGGATTCTTGTACATGCATTTGTGACAAACATATGTGTTTATCACAATTTTTCCCTCATACGGAATCGTGGTGGTATAATAGATCATAAACAATTTTGATCCGCAGACCGGACAGTCAATGCTCGTCTCTATCTCCGGTGGAGGCTCATAATCGTCATTCATATGCATCGATCCATGATTTCAAAGGCTCATAAATAATGCGTCCTATTTTTCTTAGATCCGAAAGGTTCTTTGCACCCGTTAGGAACATTGTAATTTTCAGATCTCTTATGATCTGCGAGATCTCTCTTTCCAGAGATTCAACAGAGGAATCAGCCGACGCAAGGAGGCTTCTTGCAAATCCTCCAAGGGAAGCACCCAGCATTAATGCCTTTCCGAGGTCCTGTCCATTTCTTAAACCGCCGCTCCCTATTACTGGCAGAAGACCACTGCAGTAAACAACCGACGCCGGTGATGGAACCCCCCAGTTCCAGAATGTCTTACCTGAAAGCATTTTTTCCGTATCGCCGGAGCTTTTTGCCCTGTAATATTCTATTGCTGCGAATGAAGTTCCTCCAAGGCCTCCGACGTCAATTGCCTTGACTCCAGCATCCTTCAGCTCCAGTGCAGCCTCGCGTGAAAATCCATTACCGGTCTCCTTTGCAATGACAGGATAGCTGCCTGCAAGTTCTTTCAGTCTTCTGAGAATGCCTTTTGCATTGTGGTCACCTTCAGGCTGAACCATTTCCTGGAGGAAGTTGAAATGTATTATCAGGAAATCGGCCCCTATAAGATTGAAAGCATATTCTATGTCCGCATCCGCGAAAGCTGGCTTTGACTGATCTACGAGCTGAGGTGCACCGATATTTGCGAATTTTGCCGGGATCTTGAAGCCATTGATAACAGAGTATGTTTCTGAAAGAGAATGATTCTGTATGCACGCCCTCATGCTTCCAACACCCATAGGTATGTGGAACTTCTCTGCCACAGCCGCCAGATTCCGGTTTATATTTCTCGCCCTTTCAGTGCCGCCCGTCATCGATGAAATAACAACAGGAAATGAGAAATCCTTTCCCAGAAAACTTGCTTTTGTTACAATGGAATCAAAATCGAAATCTGGGATTGCCTGGTGAACAAGACGAATGTCATCCCAGAAATTTCTTTCAGATGTAACCTGCTCGTTTTCTGCTATCTTGATATGCTCTGTTTTCCTGGCTTCAATATTATCGTCCATTTTCTATCACAGTTCCTATGAACCTTTCTGTACCGAGGTCCTTTAATCTTTCCGGATATTTGCCGTTTATCACAGCAACCCTGTCTGCATGCTGACTGATTTTCTTTATTATTTCATATTTATGTTTCATGCCGCCGGTGACATCATTCTGGACGGCTTTGAAATTTATGTTACTGTCGATCGTTGGCAACAGCCTTGCGTCAGGGTTCTTCTTCGGGTCGTCGCTGTATATACCATCCACGTCAGTGAAGAATATAACCAGTCTGGGGTTAAATTCTTTGCTCAGCTTCAGCATAATATCATCGGCAGAGATAATTTTTACAGTTTTTCCCGATAATACAATGTCACCCATTCCAACTGGGTTAAATCCGTTTTCAAGAAATCTTCTATATGGTGCAACATTCAGCGTCTTTTTACCGAAGAACAACGATGTTGGAATTGAAACTGGATTAAATCCCTCCTCCGCCATAATATCAATGATTTTCGAGTTAAGTAGTAAAACATCATTGTGTATTCTAGAAAAATATCTCTTCGTTCTTTCATTCAACTCATCAGGTAAATTAGCTTCCTTTGCAAGTATATGGCCAAAAGAACCGCCTCCATGCGACACAATAAGTTCATTCCGGAAAGGAAATAGGGACTTTACAATACCCCTGCAAACATCTGGAAGAAAGTGTCTGTAGGTATCCTTCCTGGTAATTACGCTGCCGCCTATCTTGACCGCTATCACTTATCTCCTAATGCATTACGTCATTAACTTATTTTCTTCTAATTTTTTAAGCAGATATGATAATTGTATATTCTGACTGCAAATCTCAGTGAAGAATTATTATTCATAAACAAAATTACGGTCCGCTATTGGGCCGGTAGATCAGCGGTAGATCGCCTGCTTTGCAAGCAGGAGGCCTCGGGTTCAAGTCCCGACCGGTCCATTCCCAATCATGCTCAGAACTCAATCCAGTGGGGTTTTTTCTACCAAATGTAGCAATGGTAACAAGCTCTCTCTAACATTATGGCCAAATATGGAGAGTGAGTAAGTAACCCCATCCGCTCCGTTATGTCTCTGGATCAAACGGAAATCCTGAAGCTCCTTCAGCCTCTTGGAGATAATCGTTGAACTTGAATAAGGAATGTCGTTCAGTATCTCATTAAAATTCTTCCTGTTTCCTCTGTTCCCTATTACGCCCAGCACCATCATTGTATATTTCTTTCCGATCAGGTTAAGGAGGGGAAGAGAAGGATCAACACATACGGTAAAATCACGGCCTTCGATCATGCAGGCTTTGCTTTTATTTTCAAGCCTCCTCAGGTCGTTGTTTTTTGCTATAACCATTATAACCAAAGAACTTCATGCATTCAGGTAAAGAAAAGTTTACTTTTGAACTTTAATACTTTTCTGCGATAAGGAGTATATGACTGCAAAGAAAGTAACTATGAGAGTTTTTGGCATGACTTGCGATGACTGCGTAAGAACGGTAAGTGATGGACTGAAAAAGGAG
The DNA here is from genome assembly GCA_021850505.1 of Thermoplasmata archaeon. The sequence continues at coordinate 6,526 of JAJZLW010000020.1, read as the reverse complement.
GGTGCAGATGTATTATCCGTATCATTAAAGGATGGCATGGCAATTGTAAAGATAGATGATGCTAAAATTTCAGCAGAGAAACTTGTTAAAGCCCCTGTCTTTGGAGATGAAACCCATTACAAGGCACAGTTGAGAAAAGTTGAGTAATATGGCGCAGGAATATGATCTTGTGATCATTGGGAGAGGTGCCGCTGCATTCTCTGCCGCAATAAGGACAAGTGAGATCACTTCTAACCAAGCAGCCATTGCAATGATAGGCTTCGGCCCAATCGGAGGGACTTGCGTTAATGTTGGTTGTGTCCCTTCAAAATATATCATAGAGGCTTCAAAGGTGGCCAGCACACAGCGGAATCCCAAGTATCCTGGAATTGAACCCTCAGATCCTTCAATTGCCTTCGACAAACTCATGGAATCTCTCAGAGAAGCCGTTAAAGAGGAGAGAAGGAGCAAGTATGAGGATGTTCTGAAATTTTATCCCAACATAACAATGTATGAAGGTAAAGCGAGCTTTATCTCCGGCGACACAGTAAGAGTAACGTCTAAACTGGAAGAAGAGAATGTGAAAGGATACAATTTCATCATAGCCACAGGCTCCAGTCCCAAGATTCCACAGATCGAAGGCCTTGAAGAGACCGGCTACTTGACCAGTGATAGTGTGTGGTCTCTCAATGAGCTTCCAGGTGAGGTCGGTATCCTGGGTGGGGGGTTTGTTGGCCTGGAGATCGGTCAGGCTTTGCATAGACTTGGTTCAAGTGTCAGGATAATAAAGAAACACGATACCATAGCCAGGGGGATTGAAAGGGAAGTTGGGAGTGAACTCATAAGGGCTCTGGAGAATGATGGGATTTCATTTTTAATAGAGAGAGAGATTGAGAAAGTTTACAGGAGAGGAGATAAAAAGATCATCAGTACCAAGTATAAAGGAAAAAGCGAAGAAATAGAGGTGGATGAGATTCTGATCGCATCGGGCAGGAAGCAAAATGTAGCGGGTCTCTCACTTGAAAACGCTCGTGTTGAATACTCAGATAACGGCATTAAAGTGAATGATGATTTCTCCACGAGGAACCCCTCGATCTACGCAGCCGGAGATGTGGTGGATCAGAGATACAGGCTGGAGACCCTTGCTGCAAGAGAAGGTTCCGTTATAGCATCTAATATTTTCGAACATTCATCGAAAGGGGTTAATCTTCAAGAAGTCCCATGGGCAATTTTTACCGAGCCGCAACTTGCTTCCGTTGGTTACACGGAGGATGAATACAACAGGAGCTTTGGAAAGGCAGTTAGCAGGGTGCTTCCTCTTGTTACGGTGCCAAAAGCCAGAATATTGAGAGAAGATACAGGGATGTTCAAGATTGTAGCTGATGAGAATACGGGAAAGATCGTTGGCATCCATGTACTTGCGCCTTATGCGGCGGAGTTTATTATAGAAGGCGTGATAGCAATCAAAAATGGATATACATATCACGATATCATAGATAACAGTCATATCTTCCCCACTGTGGCAGAAGGCATCAAGTTGACTTCACAGTCATTCACCAGAGATATGACAAAGATGTCGTGTTGCGTGGAGTGATAGAAATGAAAGTGAAAGAAATAGTTTCAAAATTTGGATTTGAACAAACAGTTGAGCTTCTTGAGAGATCTATAAATGAGAATGGCCTGAAGGTCATCTCAGTCATAGATGCGCAGGCTAATCTGAAGAAGATTGGAGTTGAGATAAAAGGAAACAAAATTCTTGAAGTTTTCAACCCGAAGCTTGCCAGGGAAGTTTTTGACAACGATCTGAAGGCAGGCATAATTCCGCCCCTGAGAGTTTACATCTACGAGGAAAGTGACAAGACCCATGTGGCAGCGCAGAGTGCAGTCGAGCTTTTCTCTCATTACAATGGACTGGAGGAACTCGCCGGAAGAGTGGACAAAATGCTTGATTCTGTGACTAATTCTGTTATATGATGAATTATTCTGGAGCAAGAAACTGGAAAAATGAATCCCCAAACATTATTCAATTAACCATATTTTTCTATGATCACGGATGCTGAAAGCAAAGCTAAGAGGGAAAGCCCGGAAGAAATTGTGAAATCAAGAGGAACTCCAGCCAGATAAGAGAAAATTGTCAGTGCGATTGCAGGGGGATGCGTTAGGTTGGTGAAGGTAACAAAAGCAGAAACAATCAATACATTTAGGATCATCCCAACGAGGCTCTCTCCCAAGAGGAAATGAAGTGCATCTGAGGAAAGGATAACGATTGTATAGGTTGCAATCAGGCTCTTTCTGTTGGAATACTTGGTATTTCTCTGGAAAACAACGATATAGGCTGAAACAGCGTATGGTGGTGCTAGGATATAGTCTCCCCTGATTGATGTGAGGGAAAATATAACAGCAAGGATCAACAGGAAAATAATGTAATTCTTAACTTCCTCTGGTCTGAGATTGTCCCGAAAAATGTGCTCTAATATATCTATCATATCTATCCACTTCCTTTGGTAATGCATGTGGATCTAATTTATGCTATCCCAATCTTGCCCATGTCATTTCCGTTTACCATAAGCAGACCGTTAACATCACAAGATTTCGAGAGTGTGTTGGTGATATAGCAGTCAGAGGCAGCAGATGATGCCAGTTCCCTAATTTCTTCAATGCTCTCTTGCGACCTTATATCAATAAAAAAATATGTAATCTCCAAGAATAATCTAGGCCTGCTGATTTTGAATCTTCCCTCAATTTTTATATGGAGTTCTGGTTTGCACCAGTTTAAAATGGCACAATATAGCATCGTTTTATATATTTATATTACTATGTAAAATGGGAGGGGGGTCAAGTTCATCTATCATCAGGCCTTTCGATGCTGCATGTTCACTGTAGTGTATCATCTGACACATGGCAAGGCTCGACACAAAATATGCCAGAGGGCTGGGTCCGTTTTCATTGGACGTCCATGAGAACATTCTTTCCTGCATTCTCTGTTTGAAAGGATCATCAAAATGTACTATATCCTTTCATTCGGATGAATTTCCTAACTTCTTTCAGTCAACGGTTGACAGCGGCACTTACGGGTATCATACAGTTACAATCTTGCCAAGGGCAGTTATCTCCACCTCACTCCTGCCTCTTGCTCCCCTGTTCACCGAGACAAGACCTAAGTCTACGAGGCCCTGTGAGTCGTCCGTGCCGTTCATGTGCCTGCTGATCAGGGATTTTTCCAACCCGGTCATTTCAGAAAGCTGTTCGAGACTATCCACTTTTCCTTTTTTTCTGGCTAACGCGCTTAGAATAGTGAGCTTGGTTTCGGAGAGGATTCTCTGGTATCCAAGCTTCAGTATGGGCAGCATATGAACTCCCTTTAGATCGATCCAGAATGCCCTTATGCCAAAAATGAAAGCTGAGGAAATTGCTGTGCAGGAGATGAGCTTTCCACCCTCAGTTACGTTCATGAGAAAATCGTCGTATTCGTTGCAATTATCTCTGTATACTGATTTCACTGCCTCAAGTACCTCATTCAGATCACCCGACTTCACCACAACTTCCTCCACCTTTGTCATCAGAGCATTTGCTATTTGTTTGATGAATTCTCTGAAGGGTATGTCAATAAGACGGACATTGTTGTCATGGACCTCTTCATGTATTATTACAAGCTTATCCATCGGAAGAAGCCTTATCCCGTCCCTAATGCCTTTGTATGACTGTCCGTCCGAATATATCGCAATCTGCAGTGTCTTTTTCTGTTTAAGTAGGTCTTCTCCCATTGATCTAACTATACATTCTGCATTATTAGACATATTGACTGAATTCTTTACCGCCCTACTAATCTTTCCAATCAACGGTTGACGCATAGAAAAGCCGATCTAGAGATTTGAATGTTGGAATAGTGTTCACAACAGCCTTGATCTGAGACAAATTTCCAGTCTGAATAATGGAGTTAACTACAACGGTTGACCGATTAAGCCTTAATACAGAGCCTGAATGAGAATGTTAGGTGAATATGACAGAAAATAAGTGTGAAGAATGTGGTCAGGTCTTCGCTTCAAAAGAACTCCTGATGAATCATGCAAAAATGCATATGGGTAAAGCGAAAATAGGTTTTGGCGCAAGGAAAACGATAATATCTTCCATCATAGGAGGGATAATTGGCGGAATTCTTATGCTTCTGGTATTGATGGCTGGCGCAGCAGGAATGGGCCTCCCTGCAACCACATTTGCATTGGTCATGGGAATGGGTTTAGGGGCATCAATGGGCTCTGCTGTAATGATTGGCGTACTCGGGCATTTCACAGTTAGCATAGTTGCCGGTGCAATATTTGGTGCGATAGTGTCATATGTAAAGCCATTGAAACTTAAGAATGTATCAAAATCTCTTGGTCTTGGGGTAGCATTTGCAATAGTTGTGTACCTTGTATTTTTCCTGCCCATGGCAATGACTGTATTCGCATCGGTGATGATGAATATAATGGGTGCAAAGGCTGCTATGATGCTCCCTGATGTTCTGGTTGTAGGATTCATAGGGCATCTTCTGTATGGTCTTGCACTCGGAGCAACAGCGTTCTATATAGGCAGAAAACTTTAAATAACTATAAATTAAATAATATTTTTTATAATTTTTGTTTAAGACCGAAAGTGATGAAAGTAAGTGGTTCAAATGGTGAAAAATTTTGATCTCATTGTGATTGGTTCCGGGTCCGGACTGGATGTTGCAAATGGGGCGGCAAGAAATGGATTGAAGGTCGCGATAATAGAGTCCGGTCCTCTTGGTGGAACCTGCCTGAACAGAGGGTGTATCCCATCAAAAATGCTCCTTCACGTGGCTGATTTAGTGGAAACTGTGCGCTCTTCGCACAAGTTCTCAGTTGATGCTTACAATATTTCAGTAAATTTCCCGAAAATAGTGAAAGAAGTAAGTGATTTTGTCGATGATGAATCCAGCGGCATTGAAAAATATTTATATAGTGCAAAAAACCCCACACTGTTCAGAGGAATTGCAGAATTCACCGATCACAAGGAGTTGAGGGTTGGGAACACATTAATCAGAGGAGGGAAGATACTGATAGCTGCCGGAGCCAGACCGAAGATACCTGAGATTCCCGGCCTGATCGGAGCGGGATATCTGACCAGCACGGAAGCTCTCCGCCTTTCCAGTCTTCCTGAATCACTGGTCATAATAGGTGGTGGTTACATAGCAGTGGAGTTGGCGCATTTTTTTGGCTCCCTTGGCTCAAAAGTGACCTTAATACAGAGGAGCGACAGGCTGCTCACCAGAGAGGATGAGGAGATTTCCAGAAGCTTTACTGCAGAATTTGCCAAGAAGCACAGGGTTTTGCTCTCGTCAGAACCTGAAATGATTACAAAGAAAGAAGGGGTTTATCATGTAAATGTCAAATCCTCGGTGGAAGAGAACAATACGACGGTCAGAGCCAAAGAGTTACTCATAGCAGTTGGAGTAACTCCAAATACTGATCTCCTCGAGCCAGAAAGAACCGGTGTGATACTTGACGAAAGGGGGTTTATCGTTGTCGATGAATACCTTGAAACAAACGTCAAAGGAATATTTGCCCTTGGCGATGTCATCGGAAAGTACATGCTTAAACACAGTGCCAATCTGGAAGCTCAGTACAGTTACTATAACATAATTGATTCGGATAATAAGATTTCGGTAAACTACAATGTAATTCCCCACGCAGTATTCACGTCCCCGCAAATAGCGGGCGTTGGTCTCAGTGAACGTGAGGCGAAAACCATGGGATTAGACTTTGTTGTGGGAAAATACAGGTATATTGACACTGGAATGGGAATGGCATTGAAGGATGAATCCGGCTTCGTCAAGATTTTGGTCGAAAAAGCTTCACATAAAATACTGGGTTGCCACATAATGGGAATAGATGCGTCAACACTCTTGCACGAGGTGGTAGTGGCAATGAATGCCGGAAACGGAAATCTGGAGAACATAACGGGAACGGTCCATGTCCATCCGGCACTATCCGAGGTGGTACTTAGGGCGGCACTTTCAGCAAGGGAGGTACTTCAGCGCTGAGATATATCAACCGTTGACGGAAAAACTATAAAATGTGTGCTGAGTTTAACATATGAGGTGAATGAATGTCGGAAGAAAAATTTGAATGTAAGGCATGTAACATGGCTTTTGCATCCAAGAAGGAAATGGAAGAGCATGCAGCAAAGCATCACAAGCACTAGATTCTCATGATATAAGTGATCGCTATAATTCGCACATTATATTTTTTATAAAAGTGGATCTCTTATCAGTGTGATGGGTCTGGCCGGCCTTATATACTAATTTTTAGAGGGGGGATTGATTCTAATTATTATTTTCAAAGTATTCCCTTCTATGAAAAAAGTTGATCTGTCTTATGCTGATCTCTTTTCTTCATAAATATTTTTTCCACCTCTTCGATATCTTTGAATCTTCCTGGATTCTTTGCCCTCATTGACATGGCCTTCATCTTTCTCTCGGTGAGGGAATCAATGTTATCCTCGAATTCAATATTCTTAGTGAGCATGACATATATGCACTCCAAAA
>JAJZLW010000130.1 GCA_021850505.1 Thermoplasmata archaeon | reverse complement strand
TGCCTCCAAGAACTGCAATGAATGCGAATGGAATGAGATATTTTGTCGGAGACTTCTTCAGTTTCTCAGACAGGATATAGGCGATCGGTATCATCATAAGTGTCAGGGCAACATCGCTCATGAAACCGGACATAAGGCCGATTATCAGGAAAAGGATTGCGAGCATGACGTATTCGTTCTTGAATCTCCTAGAAAGAATCTCACCGAACTTCTCCATCACTCCCGAATCCGAAATAGTCTTGCTTATAACCATTACCATGCCCAGAAGGAACACAGGCAGTGATGCGAATTCGGCCATTGCCAGGGTAGGTGTTACAAGGCCTGCTGCAATGATAACGACAACTGTGCCGATTCCAACCAGATCATACCGGATTCTATTGGTCAGAAGCAGCGCTGTTGATGCTATGAACACTATGAGAACCAGTATAACAGAGTCCATCTATCCATTCCCCGAAACCATCAAGGCACACCTATACTTTGAATAGTAAATTAAATTTGTTATCTTTGTTCCAGAGTGATCAATCTTAATATATGTTTTAACCATGGCTCATACTGGTTTAAATGGATACCACAAATCCTGACATCAGAAACCAGGTTGACGAAAGCAGAGGTGCTCTGAAAAGACTGCAGCTGCTGATACCGGGCTTCAGGGGTTACAGGCAGCTTGAGGATCTAAGGGTTGCAGACGCCCTTCTGAGGAAGCAGGTTTCGGGAATTCTTCAGTTATCAGAGCGCAGCATGCAGGATCTGAGATCATCTCTTGTCTCTGCGGGAGGTTATCAATACCTGGTGCAGTCTGCATCTGTCCTGTCACGATTGCAACAATTCGAGGGCGAGCTTCTGCATTCAGAGCAGGGGTATTCCGGAATCTCTCCATCAATCAGGATAGATGCGCAGAAACTGAATGCCCTTTATGAATACGACCTGGAATTCATAGAGAGCGCCAATAACATCCAGAAGTTATCAGATTTTTCTTCGTTATTGTCACCATTCAATGAGGGTGTATTTTCAAAACAGCTTGCTGATCTGACCGCTTCAATACAGAAGATGAAAGTAGCCTGGGAGATGAGGATACAGAAGATTGAGGAGATCAAGATCACGCCTGGGGGTGCAAGCTGATGTTCGGCAAGAAATCCAGCAAGATACCATATTCAGGAGGCAGCGTCGTTGGCTCAATTACAATAGCCTGGGAGACTGAATTCAAGGAGGGGAATGTGATGTGGAAGGTCCCCCGGCTTATAAGACTGAATGATAACATTGTCGTGAGGGAGGATGAAACAGCGGTCTTCTACAGGGATGGTAAGGTTCTCACCTACTTCGATCAGCCTAACAGATATGCGCTGACAGACTTCAACGCACCTGTTGTAGGAAAACTGCTTAAATTTTTCTCAGGTGTTCAGCAGCAGGCAGAAGTATATTACATACAACGCAGGTTCCTTGATGGGAAATTTGGGAGCCCGCAGCCTTACCAGTTTGCGGATCCGACATTTGGAATTGTGAACCTGAAGGTGTTCGGCGAATACAGGTGGAGGATATCAGATCCTGAAAACTTCATCAACCAGTTTGTTGGGACATTCAACGTCGAAACATCAGATGATGTTGAGGCGAGAATGAGAGATCAGATCGTGATTCTTACATATACAGCTCTCGGTCAAATGAAGGACAAGGGCCTGAAGATAACCGACATACCTGCAAATCTTACAACTATAGAGCAGATTATACTTGCGCAGGCACCCGACAATTTCAGGCAATATGGTGTTGAGATAAACAAGATCCAGGGTCTTAACATATCACTTCCGGACGATGTCCAGAAGGCAATAGACACAAGATCAAACATGTCTGTTCTCGGCGTCAACTACATACAGTACCAGGCTGGACAGGCAATGGTGGATGCTGCCAAGAATCAGAACGGTGTAGCCGGTGCAGGTGCTGGCATTGGAATCGGCCTGGGTGCTGGAGCAGGCATGGGTTATGGCATGTCAGGGCAGATGATGTCAGGAATGCAGCAGCAGCCCACTAAATCCTGCCCAAAATGCGGATCAATGGTTCCGGCGAATGCAACCTTCTGTCCGAACTGCGGAGCTCCAATGCAAAGTGCAACCGTGACATGCCCCAAATGCGGAACATCCATGCCTGCCGGTACGAAATTCTGTCCCAACTGCGGAAATAATATGACTGCACCAGCTACAAAGAAATGCCCGGGATGCGGAGCGGAAGTATCTTCTACTGCGAAGTTTTGCCCTAACTGCGGAAAGCAACTATAGGTGGAAGGATGTATTGTAACAGGTGCGGTGCACAGATACCAGACGACTCAGTTTATTGCCCAAAATGCGGATCCAAGCAGGAAACAGTTTCATCAGGAAATTCCACTCAGACACAGAATGTCCAGGCAACAGTTCAGCAGCAGTCAGGCGTTCTTGCTTCAGCTGACGTAACCGAACTGAAATGCCCGGGATGCGGCGCTCCATTAAAACCGCAGATAGGTGAGATGATAATCACGTGTGAATATTGCGGTGCAAGTATTTCTCTGGCAAACGAAGGCTGGAAGAATATAGAATCCAATACAATGCTGCCGCTTAAGTTTTCAGATGAGAACCAGGTGATGATGCTTATCAAGAACCACATGGATCATGGTATACTGAAGCATCATCTCGAGGAAAAGTCTAAGAGTGAGGGTGTCGTTCTCTCACTGGTTCCATATTGGATCGTGCCTGCTTCAGCCAGGACTAAATATACAGCCGTGGATACAGGCGCCGAGATTGGCAAGGTCGCCGGAACTGCAGTCCTTGCCGGCCTGCTTGGGGGAGCTCTTGGAGGCAGGGGAGGATTCGGAGGCGGCTATGGCGGCGGGATGATGGGTGGCATGCTCATGGGCGGAATGATGATGGGGGGCATGGGTGGAGGTGGCGGAAGCCTGCGATCTTACACGCTTGATAAGAACTATAACTATCCGGTTGTCGCAGTGAAAGGCCTGACGGAGTACCAGCCGAGGAGCTATGCATTCCAGTTAACGGATCGGGTGCCGTTCGATATCACAAAGGTGCCAAAAGGCATAAAGGTCCTGAATGGCGATATAGGAGAGGATTCGGCAAGAAATGATGCAAAGACCAATGTTGACCAGCTGCAGTCTGCCATGGCGCATGCAACCCACCATTCCATCAGGAACATATCTACTGATGTGGATGTTTCACAGCCTGAGCTTCTTCACGTTCCGATCTGGTTTGCAAAATTCGATGATAAAGGAAAGAAGATCGCCTTGGTGCTGGACGGCCATTCTGGTGCATTCATCAACAGCATCGGTCTCGACTGATACTGTAAGATTAAAAATATAGTTTTTTAAATTCAGGTCTCACCATATTTTTATTGTTTCATATTTCTTGTAATCTGATGTCTTATAATCTCCAAAGACTGAATCGAATTTTTCGTGCACCCTTGATGGAAGCTCGGCTCTCAGTTTATCAGGAGAGTGCGGGTCATTGGATACCTGCATTTTAAGCATCTCATCCCTTATTACTGAACGCCAACCCTGAGCCCATCCCATGAAAAACCTCTGTTCTGGTGTGAAACCATCTATCTTCTTCCTCATCTCAGGATTTCGTGAGAGTCTTCTTTCAAAGGCCTCAAAAGCTATACTAACTCCTCCTAGATCTGCTATGTTCTCACCAAGTGTCAACTCGCCATTGACCTTTAAACCGGGAAGGACCTCTATCGAACTATAAAGATCAACGACTTTTTTAGCCCTGGACATAAATTTTTCCTCATCTTCTTTGGTCCACCAATCCCTGAGGTTACCATCGGCGTCAAATTTCCTTCCCTGGTCATCGAAACCGTGCGTTATTTCATGAGCGATTGTACCGCCAGTTGCACCGTAATTTACCGCATCGTCCAGTCTGGGATCAAAGAATGGTGGTTGTAGAATGCCTGCTGGAAAGACAATTTCATTGTCGGTAGGGGAAAAATATGCATTCACGGTGGGCGGTGTCATTCCCCATAGTTCATGATCAACAGGTGAATTGATCCTATCGATCTGTCTTCTGAATTCGAATGCATTTGATCTCATTATATTTCCAATATAATCGTCCCTCTTCACTATAATTGAAGAATAATCTCTGAACTTATTTGGATATCCTATCTTTGCCCTGAATCTGCTGAATTTTTCCATTGCCTTTTTTCTTGTTTCAGCAGACATCCAGTCAAGATTTTTCAGGCGATCCATGAACACCTCTCTCAAGTCGGAAACCATCTCTTCCATACGGCGTTTTGAGTCTGCACCGAATTCCTGCTCAACATATATTTTTCCAAGAGCTTCCCCGATCTGCCTGTCGATCTGCCTCACGCATCTCTTCCATCTCTTCTCTGGTTCAGGAGTTCCCATGAGCTTCCTGGCGTAAAAGTCGAAATACTCATTGAACACTTCCTCGTGCAGGTATGGTGACGCGAAATGCAGAACTTGCCATTTCAGGTAGATCTTCCAGTTATCTAAGGAAACATCCTCAATCATTTTTCCCAGATTTTCATAAAACTCAGGCTGGCCCGTTACGACGTAGTCCATAGTAGGTACCCAGATATAAGATAGATAATTTCTTAGATCCATTCCCTTAAATTTCTCGTTGAGAGCAGCAATGTCCATTCTATTGTAATTCTTCTCTGGATCTCTCAAATCCTGTGGCCTTCTGGAATTTTCAGCAAGTCCTTTCTCTATTTTAAAAACAGTATTTGCCGATGAATTTGCAGAATCCTCATCGAAACCAAACAGTATAAACATATTAAAGATATGTTTTAAATATTGCCCTCTCAGATCTTTGAATGAGTCCAGTAAATAATAATCCCTGTTTGGAAGGGAAAGACCACCTTGCTCCAAATAAAGAGCATATATTGAACTGTTCTTCATATCGCCGTCTGAATAAAGTGAAAAGGAACATGAGATACCGTTTGAATGAAGGTAGGCGAAAATCTGAATAAGGGAATCTTTGTCCTGAACAGCATCGATCTTTGCCATAACCTCTGATAAAGGTCTGAATTTTAACTCCTCGATTTTCTTTGTATCCATGGAGGAATAATAGAAATCTCCAAGCATCTTTCTGACCGGGTCTTGCTGGTCCTCAAATGCGCATTTTTCAAGTATCTTCCCAAGTATATACTGATTCCTTTCATGCAATTCGAGGGATGCTCCAATGTACGGCTTGTCCGCAGGAATCGGGTGTGTGGCTTCCCACTTGCCATTACAGAATTTATAAAAATCACTGAACGGGTTTGCCGAACGGTCAAGGTATTCAACGGAGAATACCGGATCCTCTGGTTTCTCCTCACTTGTTATACGGTATATTGCGGCTCTGCCATTTTCCATCTGGCAGCATAGTATAATTTATGATAAGTTTTCCCATTATTTGATCAAAGAATAATATGGAAGTTCATTTGTGAAAATATCAATTTTCGTCACTCTTTCTTTTGATCCTGGATCCAAAATAGAAGAGAAGCACACCAACCATCAGGACAACAAGTGCGTTCATGCCCTTCTTCTTTTTATCCTGCGAGGGTTCAATAGAACATGATATATTCATCTAGGTCAGATCCTGTAATTCTTTCAATACTACATTCTTAAATTAGTATATGAAAAATCAACCTGATATGTTTGACATTCTTTTCTTTAAAAAAGAAAATATTTTTTACTGGCTTTTCAGTGGAACCATTTTGAGAATAACTTTAAAGGCAACTAAAAAGAGAAAAGCGCCAGCAAGGAAGTAAATTATGACCAGAATCACCATTGAACCGTTTCCGGTAGTCGTAGAAAAGGTTGATGCGCTTAAAGCAAGAGCCCAGAGATCTATACCTGCCGCCAGTGCCACAATTACAATCGCAAGGTCGAAAATTTTCTTCTGCAGTTCGGCAGATATTTCCATTATACAACATAATTGGAATGAATATAAAATTTTTCAAATAATCTCTTTATAAGAAATGGTCAGTGCCTGATAGCCCTCGAAATTCCCGATGGGATGTGTGCAATCTTAAGTATAATGTAAGTCAAGCCACCCCACATATATACAGCGATGATAAATAATAGAAACCTGAATTTAGCCTGTGATGCCATCAGCAGTGCCACTATCAGCGATGTTCCAAGAACCGCTATAAGGATGGGATCAACTTTCCTCTGCAGCAGTCTATTAGTGTTCAATAGGAAGCCTGAACCATTGCATACAGTGCATTCTCCGGGTCCTATTCCTCCCTCAAATCCAGATCCAAGGCAGGAGGCACAAATCTCTTTCAATATATTATCACCATGGGAATCAACCCTTAATATAGTTTTGATATTTTTCGCACTAAATAAAATCATTGATTATCATTGTATTTTTCCATTTATCAGCTATCTCATGATTTTTTTTCTCATATTCAGAAGACATTGCCCTGAGTTTTGAAATATCAAATTCATCTCTCAGGAAATATGACCTATCTCTTTCCTCAATCATATCAATCTCAAGCAATGAATTTATGCTCTGCGAATCAAAGAGAGGCTTCTTTATTTCCCTGTTTTTCTTCCTCTCAAGATTAAATATGATAGATCTGAAAGATCTTCCGAGAATGAATGATTTATACAATTCAGATTCCTTGAACAAATTGAATTCTGAGGCGATCCTTTCTATTAAAAAAGAGGCCCCGATACCTTCTTTTAAAGAAACAATGCCTTTCACGGTAACGAGGCTGTCAACCGCAATAGGCCCGGTTTCTCCAATCTTCAGCAGCGGAAACAGGCAGGTGGCAAAAGAGGGTTGCAGGTCTTTAAAAACCTGAAAATAGTTGGAAATCTGCCTTCCCTCAACCATCTCCATAAATGCAGTTGGCATGAAATCATCCGGGATCGAAGCGGCATTCTTGATCGTGAATATTGCCTCGTCAGCCTTAACACGGCAAGATGTATCATGTTTTTCCAGTATTACAAGATAAAGGGCCAGCTTTATGAGGTCAGACCGGGAGATCATTTCAGGTATTTCTGCAGGAACTGGGTCCCAGCTGAAATCTCCATGGGTTAAAAATTGAACAATAATATCAGACGCACCGAGTTCTGGAAGATTTGCCAGAATAGATTCTATTTTCGATAACATGCCCGGAAAAATAGCATCTATCTGGCGGGACGAGAATGGTTCAACAGAGTAGTGCTGCTTGCTGCCATCTGCAAGGGAAAATGTATCCCCGACCTCTATGAGGCGCGGGCATTTCCTGCATGCTCTCACATAATCAAGGAATGAATCCTTTTTGGAAGGAATCATTTTAGATACGTTAACCAGTGGGAATACTTCGAGTCCTTGCCCCTCACTACGTTGAAATATCTCTTCAATATGTTGAGCGAAATGCTTCCAGGCTCTGCTGAATGCAGGTTATATCCACTGATCTCCGATATTGGTGTTATTTCTGCGGCTGTTCCGGCGAAGAAAGCTTCATCAGATGTCAGCATCTCGCTGAGACCTATCCTCTTTTCAACAACAGGATTTTCCTTTTCCATCATCTTTATGATCGAATCCCTCGTGATACCAGCAAGAATTGGGCTTTCAAGCGAGGGCGTATAAATCCTGCCGTCCTTGACAGAGAAGATGTTTTCGCCAGGACCCTCTGCCACAAATCCAGACTTGTCCAGAAGCAAAGCCTCGTTATAACCATCCATCTTCGCATCATGCGAGGAAAGATAAGAGCTCAGATATTGACCGGTGCCTTTAGCCATGGAAGGCAATGCAGTAGAGTCAATCTTTCTCCATGGGGATATCTTTACTCTGATTCCTTTCTCCGGATTACCCAGGTAGAGATCCAGGCGGGAAGTGATTATAGCAACTGATATCTTGGGTTCATTCGGGTGCAGACCCAGTCGGTTGTTTGCGTAGAATGCAAGCGGCCTGATATAGCAGTCAGTTTCATGATTTTTCTGAATCATCGAGATTATGGCATCCTTCAGTTCCTTTTCGCTATATCCGAGATTCATTCTGTAGATATTTGCGGACTGGAAAAATCTCTTGATATGATCGTCAAGCCTGAAAATCGCGACCCCATCCGCAGTTGCGTATGATCTGATACCCTCAAAAATGCCTGTTCCATAATGAAGAGCATGTGTCAATATGCTGACGTTAGCTTTCTCAAAATCAACAGTTTTACCATCAAACCAAACAAACTCAGGTTTATATGCCATAGAGGTTAATTCTGCCGTCTGTTAAAAGGTTAATCGCTCCTATGTTTAAGTCAGACAAAATTTGTCTGATTTTTTATAGAGCCAATTATAATTGTCGAAATAACGAATCAGGATACTCAGAAAAGAGCCGGTTTGAGCCGTAAGTTTAAATACCAGTGTTATTTATATCCAGATAAGGGGCAATATGGTAGGGGACAGATTCAATTATTATCTTAAAAGCATATTAAATGCCACGATAGACGAGTATTCTGGAATATCTGAGCAATTGGAAAATGACCTCTCCCTGTCAGTCGATGAGGCTGAAGAGCTGGAGCACTTGATCAGCAGGTATATGCAGGCTCATAATTACAGGCTGGGCCTCAGGATTGTCAACACTGTTACCGGCAACGAGGAACTCCCTCCAAAGACAAGTGTTGATAACTTCGGCGACACTGCAGATTTTCTCGGGGAAGAGAATCTGTATGGGATCACATGGAAGGTATATGCCCCTAAAAAGGGCTTTCTTATGAGCCCGGTCAAAAAGTGGCATTACAATGAGAAGATTGCGGCTGCACTGTCCTCAGCCCTGATAGACGTTGTTCCTGGAAGATTCCAGTCCTATTTTGACACGCCACCATGGGTACTTGGGACAGTTATGGCACCTGGCTCCAGGTACATTCCACAGCATGAATTGATTGAACTGGCAATCGCAAGAAAGGTGATCGCCGGGTGGGATTCGCTGGTCCTGATGGGAATACCAAGCGAGTATGTTAATGCACTGAAGTCGACTGAAATTGGTTTCCAGAGCGACTCCTGATAATTCATATCTTAACTTTCAATATTCAATTAATTACAACAAATCCTGATGCTCTATATGCAGCTTATTATTTATTATTGATTTGTTGTTTATTATGAATTGAAATCAATGCGATAGTTAATTATTTCATGTTTACTACCATGATTCATGAAATACAATGGAATAATTACACCAATGCTTACTCCATTCAAGGAAGATGGAACACTCGACCTTGACGGTTCAAATGTTCTGGTAGATTACCTCAAGAAAAATGGTGTATCTGGTCTGTTTCCACTCGGTTCCACAGGGCTTTTTCCATATCTTTTTTCAGAGGAGAGGGTCAATTTTCTGCAGCAGGTAAATGATAACAAGGGGAGCCTGAAGGTATTTGCAGGTATAGGTTCTTCAAACACAGAGGAATGCATTAAGTTTGCAAGAAATGCTTCGGATATCGGAGTGGATGTCCTAGTTCTTATGCCAACATACTACATCCATCCTTCGCCGGATGAGATATACAGGCATTTCTCCATGGTACTAGAGAAAGTTGACCGTGATCTCTTCATCTATAATATACCACAGCTTGCGGGGGAGTTTATTCCAATCGATGTCATAGAGAAACTGAAGAATGAATATTCCCATGTGGTAGGGCTGAAGGAATCATCCGGCGATATGCGATACTTTTCAAAGATTATGCAATTCTCAGACAGTAACTTTTCGATTTTCCAGGGACAGGACGATCTTCTCCTTCCATCGCTGTCAATAGGTGCGGATGGCGGTGTATGCGGCCTTACCAACTTCAGCGACAACGTTGTCAGCATATACAGAAAATTCAGGGAAGGAGACATCGCTGAAGCGCAGAAAATCCAGATGAAATCCAATGCAATGATGCGTGTGATTAATAGTGCTAATTTTCCAAGCGGATACTATTATGCATTTTACAGGAAGTTCGGATTAAATGGCGGATACAGGGCGCCAATGATCGAACCATCCGAGCCGGTCAAGGCAGCCATAAATGGACTTAACCCTTGAATCAAAACTCCTAATATATCATGCATCCAACAAAAGCTGGGCCGATCAGGAAGATATTTTCAACCTGAATGGTATTATACCTCTCAAGATGGAAGGGCAGCCTCTATTAAACCATTAATACAATATAACACAATAGAAGGAACATTACGATTTCATGCTGTTTCTAGAAGGATGATGGTTTTACGTTCAACAACAGCCAGACACGTGCTTTTCCTTGGACGTAAACACTCTTCTCAATGAACACACTTTCATTGACATTTAAATCCATGTTGCTTCCGGCAAGATATTTTCTGCGGCCTATTTTGACCTTGCTACAAACTGGATAACCAAATAGATATCTTTCTTTTTTTACTCTGACGACTACCCCTTCCTTTCCCGGGAGGAGCTTTGCGGTTAGCGTAATCTTCCTGCCCACAATATATGTATCCAAAAATGAGAGAGCTGCAGCGGGCGCAGGTAAAAAGTATATTGGAATTTTGCTGTAAATAGAGTTACTTGCACTGAATAAAAAGTGGGTTGATGTTAAGACAAAAAACATTAAAAGGGCAACATCTGTTGCTGAAATAAGATAGACAAACTCATTCAGCCTCTTCAGCCGATGCATCATTGATTTCCTATCCTCACCGGGTTCTGTAAAAACCGATATCTTTGCGTCCGCAAAATCACTGTTTTTATTCACAGTTGAATCACGTGGATTAAGGGAATGATGAAGCCACAATAGTGAAATACCGGCCGGGATGGTATAAAAAAGCAATATCGCAATAGCACCAATCACAAGATCTGCAGCACTCCCTTGTCTGAAAGTGCCATTCAAGATCCTACTGAAGACGAAAATCCAGGAAGCAGCTATCACAGCTGCTAGAAATAAGGAATACAGGAACCAGATACCATCATCGGAGGGCACAAAGACAAAAAGTGCCACAAGCAGTATAATCTGTATACACATTGCGAACGCTTGCAGTAATATCCTTCTTCCCCTGCTTTCAGTGGAATCCATTCTTCCCGCATTATGCGATCCAAAAGTTGTATATATAAGTGCTCAAGGCATTTTGCATTTAGACATTCAATAAACAGTATGTTACTTGTTCCTGAATCCAAAAAACCTAAAGTCCTGGTGCTCGCCCGTTCTCTTAACATCTTTGGCAGTTGAGCCTGCGGGACATGACGGGTTATTGACAACTTTTAAAGCTGGGTCCATATAATCACTTGACTGGTGCATCTGTGTAGCCTTTTGCCTTCATTCTGGAAATGTCATAAGGCAAATTGATGAGACAATTCCGGATGTGTTATTTTAAAAGGCACAGACGAAAAGCCTTTTGACATTAAAATTCTATACTGGTATTGAAAGAATATTTTTTCTTAACTGCGCCCGAACCGAAACATCCTCATTTTATATCCTTTGACAATTCTTTTCACAATCCTGCCACGCTTGGTGTTAGGGTATGACGGGTTATTGACAACTTCTTTTGCATCTGAAATATATTTCTTTGATGCTTCAAAATCCCCGGATTCCTCTTTTGCCTCTGACAAAAGGATTAGATGCATTGCCAGCTCAGGGCCAAGGGACGGGTCCGCGAGATAAGCTACCTTTTCATTCTCTATCTTCTCCCCGATCATTTCAGGTATATTTGTCTGTGATATCCTTTTCTCCTGACCCGTACCTCCAAGGATCGCTGGACTCATAATAGTTATCCGATTCCCACGGCCAAAGATAAAAGCAAGCACGATGCTTGTTATGAAAAAGCCAGACCATGATACAAGGAAAATATTCTGGGCTGGGGTAGAATTGTATATGTAAGTATTATTGCCAAAGTTCATAAAATATGCCGCTGTTGTGAATGCAACCGTGACTGCAATTGGAAACAACCACACTATATGCCTCATATTCCGGGACATACAATATCGTAATTTCTTACACCATATTAATTTAGTCACTTGGTCAATCTAAGGTCAAAAATTAAAGGGAATCTATTGCTGAGAACGTCAGAAGGGAGTGGATCCAGATCAGAATAAAACCAGGACTCAGTATTATGGATGCTGGTTTCTTCTCTGAAAATAATACCAGATCGATGATGGAAAAGAAGATGAATTTCATGATGAGGGTTCCTGCAAACAGGGTAATATACCTTGATCTGGTTGAATCCGCAGCAGATATTGAAAATCCGGGAAAGGAGGTAAAATATGGAAACAAGATCATGTTCATATCATCTTCCCGGACAGAGTTCACTGATTACAGTGTTTTCACATACCTCATTCTTGATCCTGAAAGAAGAGGAAGGGAATTGAGAAGATATATGCTGAAGCATATGGATGATTACGATCCATTTGCGGTAAAGAGGAGGGGATTCATGGTTCTCATGAGTTCACAATCAGTTGAGAGGGATCAAATTATTCGGCTATATTACACAAAGCAGTTCGTGGAAAAAGCATACTTATACTCCAAGGACGATCTTTCGTTGCTTCCGCTCAGGGTTAAATGCGAAGAGGCACTTAGGGGATACCTGTTCATAATATTCCTTTCCCTCATATTATATAAGGAGGTGCAGAAAGAGATCGGATCGGTTGAAATGGCCTTTGACACATTACGAAACCTGAAATGCAAAGTCTTCTAGAAAGAGATCGTGATCCAGGAACTGACCAGGGATCAGAAGAAACTCTTTGGGAGGATAGGGGTCATAGTGCCTAATACAATGGGAATTTAGGAAATTGTTATTCCCCTTTCAAATAAGTCCGGCATTTACTATTATCCTTATGTAAACCCTGGCTTATTCCGGAAAGATTCCTCTATATTCTTTTTTTATATTCGTAATAAAAATGTCCCTGGAAACTGTCCCTCCGAATCTTGTTCTGTCATAATCCGTAAACTGTGCTTCAACGGCATCAAGACGGTAAACCATTTCCTTTAATGCAGAACACCATTGGGGATTTTCCGGTTCCGGCTTTGAAAGAAGTCCTTCGATGTTCCTGATAAGATATCCTTTATCAAGAATGCTTTTAGGATCTGGCTTTCTGAGACACGCACCATAAAGACCAGATTTAAAATCCATCCACATATTTTCCACATCTTCAGGGCTCGTGCCAGTGGTCTCAACCTTTCCAAACCTGTAAACATATCCGGGTGTTGCAAGAACCTTATCAGCGTCTTTCAGGAATTCTATTTTTGGATTTGTGTTATTTTCCATACTTCTTTTTATCAGGATTTCCACATAAGGTGGAAACCATTCCTTTCCGTCCGGTGTTATGTATGTTGGATCAGGGAATTCTCCATTTTTAATCCATTTCTCAACCTGATGATCCGATGTGCCTGATTTTTCAACAAGCTTTTTCCTTTCGAGAAATTTTTCCGTTATGTGGCTCAGGTCATTTGTGCTAAATTGCGGCTTTCTTTCTATGCTCTTTTCTTCCATTATATGATATTGTAATATGAATCATAAACAGTGTCACATATAAGAAAAACTTAATATGTTAATCATAATGATTTCCGGTACCATGAATAAAATTGACTCTGAACGTTTAAGTACTATTTCCAAGGCGATTTCACACCCTGAGAGAGCTCGAATAGTTGAACTGCTGTCAGCTAATCACTGCAATGTTACTGAGATCGTCAGGAAGACTGGAATATCCCAGCCAAAGGTTTCCGGACATCTGTCAAATTTACAGTCAGCGGGAATTGTTGAATCTGTCAGGTCGGGCAAGGAGATCATCTACTCAATTGTACCCGAAACGCTTGAAAATTTATCTGGGTGGATTGAAAGTCTGGCGGACTTGAAAAATAAAGAAAGTTATACTGAACATGAAGATCATGATTTAGTGGAAAGAGATTTCTCATTTGCAAGGTGCTGTTATGATCACCTCGCCGGGAAGATGGGAGTCTGGTTGCTTCGAGAACTTTTAAGCAGATCCTGGCTGAAAGTGGAAAACATCGAAAAACCCACCTACCAGATCACTGAGATCGGAATTGCAGGTCTTCATAACCTTGGAGTTAAGATACCCGTAGAGAAGAAAAGTGGAAGAATGTTTGCATATGGATGCAGGGACGTTTCGGAAAGAGAACTGCACCTTGGTGGTTCTCTTGGAAATGCAATTTTCAAGGATTTAGTCTCGAAGGGTATAGTCATAAAATCAGAAGGGACGAGAATATTGATTGTAAACCGCCCAGTTGAAGAATGGTTTACAGGTGGATCTTAAATTTTCTGGAATTAAATTGATTTTATAATAGCACTGTTGGAAATTGTTTTGTCCTGATGTGTTGATTAAAAATCGGCTGTTACTTTTGTTCCTCGGTACCGTGAGTTCGAAACAGATAGTAGTTTAACGTTTTCATTGGAAATGTTTATATTTTTAATTTGAGCCTCACCTTTAACATTTTCCGTATAGCACTAATATTTTGACCATCATAGTATTCCACACATCTCATTATGCAAGATCGTGAACCTAAATTTTACACCAGAACCTGAGTAATGGTCTGCAGATTATCGCCTAGAAATTAGGTCAACT
>JAJZLW010000010.1 GCA_021850505.1 Thermoplasmata archaeon | reverse complement strand
AAAATTAAAATAAATAATATAATTAGTTTATGGCGGGCTTGCAAGGTGTCCATTCAATGCCATAAACCCGATGACCAGCGCAAACACCGTTCCAATTCCCAGTATTATCCATTCGACATAGTATGCATATTTTCCGGAAGCCTTGACTGGTTTAATATACATTATTGGAGCAAGAATTGCGCCTATTCCATCGAATAGATATAACCCCATAGCGGTTATCAGATCGTTTCCAGTTTCGAGTTTAAGCTGAACAATGCTGTATGCACCGACCAGGACATATATACCAAGTATTACAATCATTATTGGAAAGATACCGAGGTGTATATTTTTCTGATCTTTGAATGCCATAGCTGCTGCAATCATGAGAAACAGACCAAGTAGAAGAAGCGGATCGCCAAAAAGCATGTTATATGCGGTTCCGAAACCTGTCATAGGCCAGGCAAATGACATATAGAAACCACTTGCAAAATCAAACGCTCCTACTCCAATCGCCGGCACAATTAACGCTCTTATCTGATCAAAGTTGCCTCTCGCAGCAAAGAAGAAATAAAATGCGCCGATAGCTGTACCAAGTGCCAATCCAATAAGCATCACGGCCAGTGGATCAACAAATACTGACATTTTTTATCACCATTTAAACAATCACCTATGCGGTATTCTAATCCTACCCATATATGTTAGGTATACAAATCTACTAGAACACTAACTGACCAAGAATTTCACAGGCAATTACTGCATATAATCTGATGCTGGAAATAAATTACATTATCCTTCTGTTTTGAATTATGATATTCAATTTCCCTTCCTGATCCTTGTCAATTATATTTCCGCATTTTTCACATTTGAGGCTCATATCCGGCTGGAGGAGAAACCGAGATTCTCCACATACAGGACAGGTGCTCCTTACCCACAACTTGGAATAGTCTGTCTGTTCAACATATCTCTTGGCCATTTCTTCCCTTTTCTCATTAATATCCTGGGCCGGTCTTGGCTTTAGCAGAATGGACATGACCCATGCGAATCCAACTAAGGCCCAGATTAGAACAAATACAGTGACCAGAAGGGAGAGAATACCATTAGACAGAACAAGAAAAGATGCCACGCTGAGAAGCGTTGCCGTGAAGTTAACCAGCAATGACCTGAGGAAACCCGCTTTCAGACAGATATAGTTGAGTACCAGAACACTCAGGAGAAAGCTTATTGAATCCGGCCCAAGAAAAGGCAAAAAATAACCAATAATAAGATCGATTGCAGCAGATATAGTAATGATTTCGAACTCTCTGCGCCTCTTTATTAAAGGATCCTTTGAAATTGATCCTGATGCTTCAAGATGCTTTGCAAGGAAAACGATTACGGCAATCGGGACAAGTTGCATCAGAACAGAAAATATGATTGCGGTATAACCATAGACAATTATCGCAGATGAATCTGGGAGCCCAAGACTGGTAGGAGCTATACCTGCAAAACTCTCAAGTGTAGAAACCATAAGACCCAGAAACATAAAGAACGCAAAATAGAGTGAAAAGACCGATATATCTCCTGAAGTTGATAAGTTTCTAGATCCATTTTTTTTAACAAATAAAATCTTATCGACCAGGATATAAGCAATCAGGAGAACAGTCAAGATCCAGGTCAGACCAATTGTGAAAAGATTGAAAAATGGTTTAGCATATGATGGCGTATTATTGACAAGATATGATAAGGTCACGCCTAAGTCAAGGAAGGCATACAGTGAAATAGCAAGACCAGTAAAAATGCCGATTAATGCAAGAAATATAGCAGCTTTCGTAACGTATGAAGATCCGGCCGGTTTTATCTCTGTTTTCTGCTCTTCAATTTCCAATAGCCCATCACATCTTACAGAAGTGATATATTGAGCCGGTTATTCAGTTTGCCCTTTACAAGTGTGGTTTTGATCTCTATTGTGCCAACCTCTGATGTGTTTTTGACTTGCGTGCCCATATCGGGAAATTCAGGTAAATCTGAAATTTTTGTGAGCTTTACCCTCTCAAAATCCGGAACCTTTCCCTTGGATATCTTCATCAATTCAGGTATTTTTGAAAATTCCTCTCTGGTCACAAATCTCTGCTGAACTGGGACTGCGGATGAGACCACACCTTTTGCCTTTTCAAGTATATCGTTTACGATCTCGTTTGTCAGGTTCTCTATATATATGTCGATCCACGCCGAATCATCATATGTTTGGTTGATCCTGCAAGCCGATCCATAATCTCTATATGCAATACCCTGAAGTATGAAAAGCGCAGTTCTGAACTTCATATGCTGGAATCTAACCTTCCAGTCTATTAACTGTTTAACCTCCTTCCCTATAATATCGACAGGATAGGTATCGAGTGACATTAAGTGTATGGATTCACCGTCATACCATGTATCAACGATAATGTAATTTTTACCGTCAATCATCACATTTCCCTTGTCATTCGGCTGTCCATCGCCAGTAGGGACAAATATGGATTTATCCACGACCAGATCTGTGAATTCCACTTTGGTAGCCCTGCCGACGCCCTCAGTGGCATAGGGATCAGCCAGGTAAAGTCTTTCAGTTTGCATCCTATCCATATCACCTGTTTTTTTAAAACTGTTTCTTTTTTGCCTAACATAAAGTTTTATTAGGGTTGGCATTCCGTTGCCGATGGACCTCAATTTTCTCTATGGACTCAAGCGTGAGGGCATAAAGATGGATCTTGAGGTGATGAGAAATTTTGCACCCATGGTTGGAAATCCGCAGGACAATTTTTCATCCTTCCACATAGCGGGTACAAACGGCAAGGGTTCCACATCAGCGTTCATTTACAATATACTTATGGAACGTTTCCACGCAGGATTATACACTTCGCCACATCTGGTAAAGTTCAACGAAAGGATTGTCGTGGACCGTAATTTCATATCTGACACGGAAATTGAAGAGTTTATGGGCCGCTATATGGAAAAAATTCTTGATCTGCAGAAAATAAACAGGAATCCAACATTTTTTGAAACAACAACAATGTTAGCATTTGACTATTTCTCCAGAAGTAAGGTCTCATATGCATCGGTAGAGGTGGGCCTGGGAGGAAGGCTGGATTCCACAAACATCATAACGCCACTAGTTTCGACAATCTGCAATATTGGATATGAACACTTTGACAGGTTAGGATGCTCCCTGGACTCGATTGCGTTTGAGAAGGGAGGCATAGTGAAACCTGGTATTCCATTTGTGCTTGCAGATGACAAACCTGAAGTTGTGTCTACGTTAAAGAGGATATCTGATATAAGGACAGCAAAGATGCACAGGGTGTCTGAGGAGTGCAGAATATCCTCTCTGAGACAGGGTGAAGGAGGTCTTGAATTCACAGTCAGTACAGAAAATCAAAAGTATGATATTGAAACAAGGATGCTTGGTGATTACCAGGTCAAAAACATCCTTGCAGCCCTTCTGACATTGGAGATAGCTGATCTTCCCGGGATATCAAGAAAGGAGATTGAGCGCGGAATAAGAAAAACTGTATGGCCGGCAAGGATGGAGATACTATCCCGTGAGCCTTTCATTCTGCTTGATTGCGCTCACAACCCTCCCGCAGCCAGGGCGCTTGTGAATTCCTACAGGAAAATATTCACGGAAAAGATACCGGTTGTTATGGGAATGCTATCAGACAAGGACTGGTATTCATTTGCAAGAACAATCAGTGAAATATCTGATTCAGTTATCTTCACAACACCGGATGAGCCAGAAAGAGCTCTTCCACCTGATGTACTTGTAAAATACTGTGGTTCCTTTTTCAGAAAAGTAAAGGTAATACGAGATCCTGCAGAAGCATATGAATACGCAAAATCGAATTTCAGCAGGTTTCTGGTAACAGGTTCTATCTATTTAGTTGGCAGAATCAAGGAAATTGAAGGTTCAAACCTGATGCCTTATATTCTGAATTAATTATTCATTTACCATATCATAAAAAAACTTTTTAGTACTTCCAGACTCTAACGAAATCCTGCTGATTTAGATGGCAAATCCTTTTTTTAAATATATGGAAAATAACCAGCCAGGTGATTTCAGGCTGGATGTCTTGTCAAGTTCATTCATTCCTGACTCGTTCCCGCATAGATCTGAACAGATAGACCAGATGGTAAAGGCACTAAGCAGCGTAATGAGGAACAACAGGCCATCAAACCTTTTGCTTTACGGAAAAAGTGGAACCGGTAAAACATCGGTTGCAAGAAAGGTATCTGAATTGCTCACAGAGGCATACGCCGAAAGTGTAAGGATAATTTATCTTAACTGCCAGATCAATGATTCCACATATTCTGTGCTTGTAAACATGACCAACTCGATTCTTCCAGATGAGAAGGAGAAAATACCACTATCGGGATGGACACTTGAAAGGGTTTATGCTTTCCTTCTGAGCACTCTTAAGGGAATGGACGGGTACGTTATCCTCATGCTAGATGAGATAGACAAGCTTGTTCAGAAGAATGGCGGGGATTCACTTTACCCCCTGCTCAGACTATCCGACGAGTCAATATCTTGTAAGACATCACTGATAGGAATAACCAATTACACCTCATTCGTCGAAATGCTTGATGCACGTGTCAGGAGCAGACTCAACCAGGAAAGTATAATATTTCCTTCATACAATGCTTCCCAGCTGAGGGATATATTGCAGGAAAGGATCTCACTTGCATCTCTCAGTTCATATGTTGATGAGTCTGCGGTAAGCCTTTGCGCCGCAATTGGGGCAAGGGAGCACGGAGATGCCCGAAAAGCAATAGACCTGATGCGCATTGCAGTCGAGATCGGGATCAGGGATAAGATAGCAAGGATAAACGAGGATCATATCTATCAGGCCCGGGACAGATATGAAAGAAATATCTTGAAGGAATCTGTAAGCGGCCTGCCGCTTCATTCCAAAATTTTGCTGCTCAGCGCGGAAATCACGCAGGAAAGCGAGCAGAACCAGATGATCACAGGAGAAATATTTGACAATTACAAGAAAATATGTGATGAGTTAAATATACCAAGCCTCACATCGAGGCGTATAAGTGATCTGCTATCGGATCTGGACGATATTGGCCTGATAATTTCAACTACCAAGAGCCTCGGGAGATACGGACGGACGAGGCTCATAAGGGTACCGGACAACGACGGAAGCATAAAACGATATCTGCTTGAAGATGAGATTCTGGGTACATTTAAAGGTATCAAAATGGGCAAACAGCACAGGCTCAAGATGGATCTTGATGAAGTAACTGGACAGAGCCTTCCGGGTGAAAAGGATAATTATGCTGACGATATCCTCTCATCTAGACCAGAAGACGAAGATCAGGCATAGATTGCGCAAAGATCATCTGCAATAGGAGTCAGTTTTAGATTCTTTTCCTTTGAAAAGTCAACGGGGGCCTGCGTCCAGTCATAGTTATCAACCAGTATGAGAAATTTGCTTGAAAGGTGCCTAGAAACAGTATTGAGCTCAAAGGTCACATGCTCATATGTATGCTCGGAGTCATGCATGAATATATCTATAGGGCCAAGTCCAACTATTTCAGATGGTAAAGTCTTTTTGCTATCACCTGTGATGAGCCTCCAGTTATGTTTTAAGTCCTCAGGAACGACAAAACCAACCGGCTCACCCTTTTCTGCGTCTCCATACTTGACGCCCAGATCAAAACTGGTCAGTTTACCACCAGTTTGCTTCAGTGCTGTAAGGAAAGCATAACTTGTAGTTCCAGGTCCCACTCCTGTTTCAACCACATTCCGTGCCTTCAGATTGACTGAAATTGAATATATGAATCTCAACTCATCAGGTGAGACCTGCCAGAAATTCCTGCCTGATATTTTACTCTCAGTATACTTCAATATGGAATCCGCATCGGAAGCTGCTCTGGTGAAAGCACCCTCTTCTATGCCAAGGGCCTTAATGACTGGTCTATAGTTTATTGCCATCGAGACCAAACCTGATTGGTTTCTCTATCTCGGCTATTATTGCTTCCTGGCCTCGATTTTTGGCAATCTCATCCCTAAACTTAAAAGGATCAGATTTTATCAGGTCAAATGTGTTATAATGCATAGGTATGATATATTTTGAACCAAGCATCTTTGATGCGAACAGGGCCTCCCTGACGCCCATTGTGTAGTGCCCTCCAATGGGAAGGAGGGAAATGGTTGGTTTTAAAATATCATGAATAAGCTCCATGTCTTTGAACACTCCGGTATCTCCTGCGTGGTAAAGTGTGAGCCCATCCTCTATGACGACGCCCATCGGGCTCCCACCATATTTTCCATTGTATCCTGATGAATGAAATGCAGGCACGGATGTGATCCTCACACCGTCAACCACAGTTGACCCTGAATAGTTTATTCCAATGACATTTACATCCTTGTCCTCCTCTTCAAGGAGAGAAGCAAGCTCCACCATGGTTACAATTGTTGCAGAATTCTTTTTGGCAATTTTCACCGCATCTCCAACATGATCCATATGTCCGTGTGTTACCGCAATGATGTCCGCCTTGACGTCTTCAGGCTTAACCTTTGCAACAGGGTTTCCATTCAAGAAAGGATCAATTAAAACTTTCTTGCTTGAGCCAACGGTAAAACATGCATGCCCATGCCATAAGACCTCAAAATTATTTGTCATGAATAGAGATTATTTCATTATATTTAGAATTCATTGATCCAATGTTTACGCGGCACTTCAAGTAAATCAACCATCAATAGACAAAAAATATTTCCACAAAATGCATCAGTCATAAATTGAATATATTTTTAGACGCCCTTATTGGAACTGCACTCGGGGTTTCACTTGCCGCGCCTCCAGGACCAA
Organism: Thermoplasmata archaeon; assembly: GCA_021850505.1. Next base: position 7,721 of record JAJZLW010000010.1, on the reverse strand, counting down.
TAACTTCCATGGTAATATACCGGGCTTTGACCTCAATAAGAATGGCAGTAATTATTGGGTTTGGAGCAATGACCGCAGATTTTGTTTTGCTGGTTATAACATTCTTTCTCAAAACAGAAATTGATCTATCAACCTATCTCAAATACATTTACGCCATTGGAGGAGGTTTTCTGTTCCTAATCTCTTATCTGATGCTCCGATCGAACAACACCGACAAAAGCGTTACCAGATCCGGCTCCTACCTGAAGGGATTCACTGTTGGTATTGTCAATCCAGCTCAAATTGGATGGTGGATGACTGCAGGCCTTGGTTTTCTAGAGAAATTCGGCCTTCCTGTTTTCTATTTCCTGTTTGTGGGGACCACAGTCTGGGTCATAACGCTATCATATGCAGTCAGGGTTGGAGTGAAAATTTACGGAACCCGTTTAATGACCGCAATCAAAGCATTCAGTTTTTTCATACTGATTATATTCGGTGCATATTTCGAAATACTTGCTTTTATCTGATCACTATGAATCACAGTATAAACCCAACGGAATAATCCGGCAAAAGTCTCTTTTTCAATCCCGCTTTACGAATGAAACGCACCCATTCCGTTATTCCAAGAAAATCAGTTTTTTAGAAACAGTTTTATAAATATCGCAGATCCTGTCAGTACACAGCATCTTCGCACTCCCGCTGGATCAAACTGTTGAAAATGAGAAGGTTATAACTGGAGTAAACTGATATGAAAAGGTACCTTCAAACCTTAAGGGATCTGTTTTCAGATCATATCCGAACTTTTCCTTTCGTATCCTTTCTTTTTATTGTTTCCTCAACACTGTTTGACGTGATTTTCTGGGGTGTATTTGATTATCGTTATCGATTCCTCAATCCTGTATATTATGAACTATTTTTTACAATGGGGTGGACCTTTATACCCATGATTCTTTCTCAGAAGTTATCTGACTACAGGATAGCGTATATCTGCACCGGATACTATCTTTTCAATATCGAGGATTTATTTTTTTATCTCATACTTTCTGACAGGGTACCTGCTGTTTTTAACGGGATATACGCTCTTGGGGTTCCAAACCCTCCAGTTGAATTAGTTTACATGTGGGAAGCTATTGGTATTGCATTTATCGCATTTCTGTGTTTAACATTCGGAAAGGAGCCGCAATCAATAACGAGATACAAAAGCTTCCTTTTACCCGCATTCATCTGTGCACTATCAATCTACATAATTGACACAGTTTTCCTCTATTTTATACCATCAAGCATGCACCCTATTTATTTCGAGCTATTCTTCGTATCATGGACCGTGGCACCAAAATTGGTCTCATGGAAAGTGCTGGACGCAAGGGTGGCAATTTCATCCAGCTCATATTTTATTTTCACCCATTTCACCGTACCCTGGTATCTTTCTGTTATTTTTGCAATCATCATCACTGGATTATTGATACTTGCAGGCAAAGATCTTAACTTTAGAGTGGATCTACCAAATAATGCAGATAAAAGTGCAAATTAAAAAAACTTCGTATCATATAAAAAGTATAAAGGTTATTGAAGGACTTTGTCTCTGAACGTTTGCTCAACATTCATCTTCGGAACACCAGAGCCGCTGACGACCTGTAGTGCTGGCGGGTTCTCCAGATAGCCCTTCACCTGTTCATTTATCCTTTTTGTGAAGCTTGGTATGGTGTTGTTCTCATAAAATATGCCAGTTGGAATCCTCTTTTCCATTTCAAGAGATTTCATGAACGCTTTCTGGTATATCTCTTCAAACTGGTCTGCGTTGCTCTCGTTAATTGTTGGATTCCAGGACTTGTCATCCTCAAGCTTATACACCTTCTGCCTGTAGACTTCCATCGTGTTTATGTTGTTGTATGTAGGGCATGGCTGAAGCACGTCGATAAGCGATGATCCATCATGCATTATAGATTTCTTTATTATCTCCTTAAGCTGTTTTGTGTCGAAGGAGAATCCTCTTGCAACGAATGTGTAACCTGAGGCAAGAGCGAGTGCTACAGGATTAACCTGTCCAAAGACGTTTGGCCTTGTAAGCGATTTTGTCTGCATTCCAAGAGCCATTGTGGGTGCAGCCTGTCCCTTGGTCAGTCCATAAACCTGGTTATCGAACAGCACAACTGTGATGCCAGTATTACGTCTTCCCTCAGCTACAAAATGACCTGCTCCGATGGATAAAAGGTCACCGTCACCTCCTGTCAGTACAACTTTCAGGTTCGGGTTCGCAAGCTTTACGCCAGTTGCAAAGGGAATACCCCTTCCATGAAGGGTATGCATTCCAGCTGCATTGACGTAATGAGGAGTTTTGCCTGAACAACCAATTCCTGATATCATTGCCAGGTTCTTTGGATCAAGATTCAGTTCAGTAAATGCCTGCGTAAGTGCAGTCAAAATACCAAAATCTCCGCAACCCGGGCACCAGTCAATCGCAACGTCGGTTCTAAAATTATGCGCCATTTTTCAACACCACCATCTTTTCATTATTGTTTATTATCTTCAGGGCCGCTTCCAGCACCTCATCCATTGTAACATGCCTGCCGTTGTATTTGAGAATTCTTCTTTCGACAGAAAGGCCAGTATTCATCTTTATGACCTTGCAGGCCTGAGCTGTCATGTTGCTCTCAACAGCTATTACCATTTTTGCTTTCTTTATTTTATCCGCTACAAATTCAGAAGGAAAAGGTTCAAACATCTTGAGATACAGTAAATTTGCTTTTACGTTTTTCGATGCAAGTTCGTCAATGACATCCAGTATGACTCCCTTCTGGCTTCCCCATGTAATGAATGTGATATCTGCATTCTCCGGACCGAGCAGAACTGCGCGATCCTTCATTGGTATCTCCTTTACTGCAGTTTCAAGTTTCCTGAACCTTTTTTCCATTTGCATATCCCTTACCACAGGATCCTCTGTTACATGACCAAGTTCGTCATGCTCGTCCCCCGTCATCCAGAATATGTCCTTTCCAAAGTATCCTATTGGTGAAATGCCGTTCTTTGTATCCAGTGTGTATCGCCTGAAATCCTGCGAACCATCGGACTTTACAGGTTCAACCGGTGCTATAGCAGAACCGTCAACCATATCTACCAGTTCAGTCGTGTTTGCGAGGTTCTTGTCGATCAGATGTATAACAGGCAACTGGTATCTCTGTGCATAATTGAGTGCCTTCGCAGCATCCTCAATGCATTCGATCACTTCCCCGGAAGATATTACCATCCTTGGAAATTCCCCGTGACCGGTATTCAGGGCAAACATAAGATCTGACTGTCCATTCCTGGTTGGAAGACCAGTGCTTGGGCCACCTCGCTGATATAATGTTATAACAAGCGGTATTTCATCGATACCGGCAAAAGAAATTGCCTCTGCCATCAGGGAAAAACCAGGGCCAGATGTAGCGGTAGCACTTCTCGTCCCTGTCATTGCAGCGCCCGACGCCATAGTGACTGCTGAAATTTCATCCTCAGCCTGTATCACAGCAATTCCGCCAGTTGAGAGATGATTATTCTCAGATTCAATCCATTTAATATCCTCATGCTCTTCGAGGATTGTGCTTTCGTCGCTGGCAGGTGTTATCGGGTAGTAAGTCTGGAATCTTAGTCCGCCCAGAACTTTACCAATCGCTGAACCATCGTTACCGGTTAAGAGCATCCTGTTCTTCATCTCGAGATCCGGAAGGCTCTTCAGCCTGATCTTGTTCTTCTCGCAGTAATCAAATGCAGCATCAACCACCTTGATGTTTGGCGCAATCACTTTCTCTTTGTTTCCAAAAACAGATTTTATGACCCTTTCGACGTATTTCTTTTCTATGCCAAGCAGTGCAAGTGTCGCAGCTGCTCCGAAGGTATTGAAATACCTGGTTGGGGTGCCGTCTGAGACTGCATCGCTGACGACCCTGCCAAACGATATCGGTACGGGAATTGCACCCTTGCTCTTCATGTACTCAAGGAGACCTTTAACGCTTGTTGGTTTTCCAGACTTTTCAAGAAGATCCTTGATTCTCCTCGAAGTATCCCTCATTATCATCCTTGCCTGTGAAAGCTCGGAATTCTCAAAGTCAGAATCGTAAAGTACCCTGGTACCTTTTGAAACATCCTCGTGATGCTCAAATATCGTGTCCGGATCAAGGGCAACAAGTAAATCCACGGGGTATTTAAGAGACCTTACAGGTTCGTTCTTCACCCTGAGATGGACATAACTGTGTCTCCCCTTTATGTTGGAATGAAATTCCCTGACTGATATAACTTCGTAACCAGAATATGCAAATGCCTTGCTGATCATCGTCGATGCGGTATCTATACCTCCTCCCTGAGGGCCACCGATGACAATACTGAAGTCTATTTTTTCCATAGCCAGTTGATTGCAATTTTGTTAAAATACTTTTTATAGCAAAATAGGCAAAAATAAATAGAATCTGGCAAGACAAAACAGAAGACTGCAAATGGATTATTAAAAGTATTTATTACTTTAAGAAACATCCGGGTAGAATGTATCTATGCTACTTTGTTCCATCAGAAAGCAGATCTCTTGTGGAGATTATAAAGGAGGATGACGTCATAGGTCGTCAAACAATCATAGTAAAGGATGCACAGAATTTCGGTTTCAGGGAGGCAGGTGTTATCCTCATATTAGAGGGGACAAAAGAACCTCTGGAAAAAGCAGAAAAAATCCTTGGTTCGAAGGCCTCAAAGATAGATAACAAAAAATCGGACGAGATTTATAGAAAGATCAAGGAAGAGGAGGAGCAGGCAGATAAGGGAATGGGATTTCTGTTTGGATAAGATGTTTTTAATCGTGACTGGTATGCCGGGTGCAGGCAAAGATGAGTTTATCGCTGTTGCAAAACAATCCGGCTACTCAGATTTCCACATGGGAAACGCAGTGAGGCATTTCGCTGAGACCTACAACATCACGGTTTCAGATCAGGACATAGGGAAATTTGCGACCAGCGAAAGAAACAGGCATGGAATGGATATCTGGGCTAGAAGGACATATGAATCAATAGAGAAGACAGACCGAATTATCATAGATGGAATGAGAAATCCTGAGGAGCTCGAATATTTCAGGTCTGTTGAAAAAATTGTCTATGTAGTTGCAGTATTTGCAAACAGAAGGACCAGGCTTGAAAGAATACTGAGGAGGCACAGGCAGGACGATGTTTCCAGTATGCAGGAGCTGATCATGAGGGACGAGCGTGAACTCGCCTGGGGCATCGCGAAAACAATTGTCCTCTCAGATTATCTAATCGTCAACGATTCATCGCTTGCAGACTTCAGGCACAGATCCGCGGAACTCATAGGCAGAATAGAGAATGAATCAGGCAGAAAGTGAATATTTTTTAATCGATTCAAAGAAAGCCCTGCCTGCAGTCAGATCGTTGCCGGAATTCATTGTATTATAATTTTCATAGATTCTTTCAGGGTGTGGCATGAGACCTATCACATTACCAGCCTGATTTGATATTGCTGCTGTGTTTCGATAGGAGCCATTTGGATTCCACGGATAAGGAGATACATTACCTTCTGGATCCGTGTATTTGAAAGTTATCTGTCCATTTCTTTCCAGTTCATCGTAAACTGAAGGATCGCTGAAGACCAACCTCCCCTCAGAGTGGGCAACAGGAATTTCCCAGCTTTTCCTGGATGAAAAAGCATCCTTAAGCATTCTGTTGTCAGAAAACAGTTTCACGAATGCACGCCTGCATTCAAATCTGTTTGATGAATTAAACGTTAAAGCGACCGTTTTCTCTGACCGGTCCAATTCACCCGGAAGCAATCCCATTTCCACGAGAACCTGAAAACCGTTGCAGACCCCTATAACAGGTTTTCCAGCATCATCCATCATATTCATGTCTTTCCCGGCTGAAGCTTTCAGTCGGGCAGCGAAAATTGCCCCAGCCCTGACATAATCACCTGCAGAAAATCCGCCTGGAATAAAAATTAAATCAAATTCTGATAATCTGGTTTTCCCGCGCTCGAGTTCAAGTATGTGCACATACTTAGGATCAAACCCGGTTCTGACGAATCCCTGGAAAGCCTCGGTCTCACAGTTAGTCCCCTCCATTCTTAAAACGGCTGCTCTGGGAGAATAACCTGTGTCCGTTTACTGCCCGCCTCTCCTTTCTTTGGCTTTCATTCTGAGATCAGTGGAGCCACACTTTCTGCATTTGACTGCAGTTGGGGCGTTTCTCGCATTGCATTTCATGCATATCTTTTTGTTAAGTCTTCTTTCAACTGCTTCTGGGAACGGCATATTATTAAGTCACTACCTTTGCGGTGGGTAATGTATTATACATTTATAACTGTTTAATGTGTTTTAGATTCCTGACTACTGATGACATAGTATATCAAATAATTCTGGGTATAAGAAGTTCCCAGAAAATCAGGAATACAATGAACAATCCTAGATAGTTTGCAATATTTCCGGCTACCCTCTCATCAGATAGTGACTTTATTTTCCTTTTCTTTCCGGCGATAAAGATCGTATCCTTGAGGAACTGTCCGCCGTCTGTTATAAAAAGAGGAAGTGCATTCGTCAGACCCAGCAGGAAGCTCAGATAAAATATCCAGAAAGTCATGTTCACAATGAACCAGAATAAAGGAGCATAAAACGGTGTTGAAAACAGAGCAGCCATAGGCGCCGGAACCGGGGACAGCCCCTCAAAAGGCAGGGCCAGCGTTGTCAGGATACCAGAGGTTCCGCCATATACTGCATCAGCCCCAAAAACGGTCGACCTGGCATAGTCAATTGAATAGCCGCTTATTCCAGCATAATCCACGGAAACGCCAAGAAAACTTTCATTCCTGTATGATGGCGAATTATAACCCGGGGCATACTGAGAATAGTAGGTGTACTTTGAGGCAGTTACTAATGAATAATTATTGCTTATTTCCGAGAAGTGCCCGTTCGAATATGAATAATACAGCATATCAACTGTGATATTTGAACCAGGCTCTATTCCATTTAAAACGCTTGTAAGAACATTCTCATTATAGATTATGCTCCCGTTGATGCTCTCGATTATCCCTCCATCCTTCATCCCGACCCCACTGGCGGGATAACCCTTTACCGTTGAACATAATACAACACCCGCAGGTAAAGAATATGTTGCTATGTTGCTGCCTGCTGCCACTCTAGATGACACAAAAGTGCCCGGTAAGATAGTCGAATTCAGCAGTTCATTAGTGAGATTACGGCCGGAATACTGGCCAAATGCAATTAATTCATCCCCCGGTGAAATAAAATGCGAATAGACTGAATTGGATTCAACAGATTGTACGTATACGCCCTGATCAATTGCATGAACCGAAGGCATTAATACAAGAATAAGCAAAAGGAATGTTATCGCCGCTATTACAATGTTGATCGACGGTCCGGCTGCAAAGACCCGTCTTCTTACAACTGGATCTGCTGCCATCAATGATTCCATTTCAGGTTCGACAAAAGCACCTATCGGGATAATGAAGAAAAGCGCACCCACAGACTTAACAGGAAGCCCATGTTTTCTGGCAGTAATTCCATGCATTGTCTCATGTATCAGCACTGCAAAGACCAGAGCAACTGTTCCATATACAATTGGTATTGCAGGATTTATTCCTGGCAGAACAAGATACTCCTGAAGCGGAGGTGAAACAACCTCCTTAATCTGCGTTGCAAGGTAACTCTCATAAAGCAAAAGTGCAATGCCAAGGAACAGAAAAATAAGGACAAGGCCGAC
>JAJZLW010000028.1 GCA_021850505.1 Thermoplasmata archaeon | reverse complement strand
ATGAATGATTCCTGAAGCGTCTTTTCCGGTAAATTGCGTATTGAGCCTCTGTCCAACATTCTCTCCCTGAGGCGACTTAATATGTGTCTATCCATGAGCTATATGTTATGCATGCGCCATATATAAATACATATGGAAATACTGAGGAAATATAATAAGTCCATATTGCGACTCCAACATAAAAGCGTCTAAGTCGCTTTTTCGAAGAAAACATATTCTCTTTGCACCCGCACAAATTTAAATCTGTAATTACTCTTCAAGGAGTCTCTGTTAAAATTAGGTCCAATCTGAGAAGAATACAACAATTCCTGCAGTATTCCTTAAATCTTTGATAGAATTTCAAGCGATCTATTGTAATCTATCTAAACAGTTTCAGTCCATTGGTCGTAAAAACTTCAAAATGATCATCTAATGTATAAAGTGAGCAACCGTTGTTTATTGCTATTGACGCCACAATTGCATCTGTTCTAGGGACTGACCTTCCTTTTCTTTCTGCACTTAGCTCCAAGACAGCTGATAGTTCACTGTCATTCTTATTGTATCCAAGTGTTGGTATCTGCAGGGCTAAACGAGAATCTTTGGAATACTTTTCTATGCCATAAAGCACTTCGTGCATGTTCACCGAACTTGTACAATATTCTTCCCCGCTTTCAATAACCCTGAGCATTAGTGCCTCTCCCTTGACTGATTTCTTATCTAGCACTTCTATGATGACATCTGTGTCCAGCAGAATCAATTTCTCTTCTCCCACCTTTTCTTTTCGATCTCCTTAAGGAGTTTCTCCTTATTTTCAAATTCAATGCTCCCCCTTAATGACTTAAGGACGGCCTTCTTACTCTGCGATTTGATCAATCTGTCCAGAAGCTCACTGAAACTCTCATTCTCTTTCTTGAACCCTTTTAATTCATCGTACACTGACTTTTTGATTGTGATAGTTTTGGGCATAACATATGTTTATGTTTGAACATTATATAAACCTTCATAAACAAAGTGGAAAGATTGTTTCATCATCTCTTATTCAATGCATTCATTCGAAACTTTAATCAAGTTCCAACAAGTCCATTGGGCTAATTAGGCTCTTGAAGGAAGTGACCTTGTCATGCAAAAATGTACTTATCTGTTCTTCTCTATAATATTATTATCATGGTGTTCCAGTTCTGTGATGGTGCAGGTCAGTCATTGTCCTCTAAATATACAAATAATAAATTTCTTTCTAAATGCATAATTTCAAACCGAATTGTATATAAAAAACCAGTATGACTCAAACGAACATATTTAACGAAAAGTTCAAAGTAAAATTTTAAACATGTTGGTCATGGTTGAAAGCGTTTCTAATGGAAAAAATAAGAGAAAGGGATTCTATGAAAAATATATTGTTAAACTCAATCAATTATACCCTATTGACTGAAAAACAAAATGATACTAATAGGATTGGGCAACGTATAAACTACCATTACAAAAAACTAACAAATTAGGATTGAACATATATTATATCACTTGTTAATTTTAGAACGCTTTTATCTACCGCGCTTAGGATTCATCTAAATACATCACATTAATATGATGTTATGATATTGAAATTGCATGCTGAAACCTGGAATCTATGAACAGGTGATAAACCAGATAATCCATAGCGAAATTGAAGCCCAAAATGATAAAGTGATAACTAAGAAAAGACTTGATACTGAAGAAGCGTCGAAAATGCTATCACAGTATATCGCCAACATTGCAGAAAATTACTTTGATACATTAAGGGAAAAAGGTGCGAGTATTAACGATCTTGTTTCTGCTCTAAACGCCTCCCTTGAATCGTTAAACATTCGTAAGAATGGACTTGAATTGGATTCGTTCTTTATTCATAATCCCGGTGAAAAGTTACTGTCTGTTAAAAATAAAGCCTCAGTAACTAACGGTATACAAGAAGAAAATCATATGATAAGACCGGAATCTTCAATTTCACAAAGCTCTCTTTTTACTGGATCGCTGGGTGAACCAAGCCTTTATTCAGAACTGAAAAGAGAGATACAATCCTGCGACACTGTAGATATGCTAGTGTCATTTATCAAGTGGAGTGGTCTTCGTCTCATAATTGATGACTTAAAGAAGTTTACAAACAATGGCGGAAAATTGCGGGTTATAACGACCTCATACATGGGAGCGACCGACGTAAAAGCTGTGGAAGAGATCAGTTCTCTTCCAAACACCCAGATCAGAATTTCATACGATACGAAGAGAACTAGGCTTCATGCCAAAACCTATATCTTTAATAGGGAAAGCGGGTTTTCAACTGCGTATGTAGGTTCTTCAAATCTTTCAAATGCAGCAGTATTGGGTGGACTTGAATGGAATGTAAAGGTTACAGAAAGGGACCTTAAAAGCACTATGCAAAAAATCAATGCAACCTTTGAGACTTATTGGAACTCAAGAGACTTTGAACTCTACACACCGAAGGACAAATCTAGATTCATTAAAGCAATAGATTCTGAATTAAACATGGGATCCGTAGCTCCTGCAACTTTTCTTTTCGAGATTCACCCATATAAATATCAGATAGAAATTTTAGAAAAGCTCCACGCAGAACGCATTGTTCATAATAACTACACTAATTTAGTGGTAGCGGCAACCGGTACCGGTAAGACTGTGATTTCAGCATTTGATTATAAAAGATTTTGCAGTGAATATGGAAATAACAGGAAAAGGCTTCTTTTTGTCGCGCACAGAGAAGAAATTCTTAGGCAGAGTTTAGAATGTTTTCGGGGAATTTTAAGAGATTACAACTTTGGGGATCTAATGGTGGGTAGTTCCAAACCATCCAGTTTGGATCATCTTTTCGTAAGTATCCAATCGTTCAATTCACAGGAATTGTATAACCAGACTGATCCATACTATTATGATTATATTGTAATAGATGAGTTTCATCATGCTGCCTCAGAGAGCTACCAGAAACTACTTAACTATTATTGCCCAAAGATTTTAATTGGGCTTACAGCAACTCCTGAAAGAATGGACGGGAAAGACATACTTCATTATTTTGGGAACCGTATATCAGCAGAAATAAGGTTGCCAGAAGCTATTGATAGAAAACTTCTTAGCACTTTTCAGTATTTTGTCATAACTGATCCGGTGAGCCTTCGAAACTTAAAATGGGCAAGAGGAGGATATGATATTACTGAAATAGAGAATATCTTCACAGACGAACAGGAATGGGGGGTGAGAAGAGCGACGCTAATAATTGACTCCGTAATGAAATATGTCGCTGATATTAGAAATGTCAAAGGACTTGCGTTTTGTGTGTCTCGAGCCCACGCTGCATTCATGGCTAAGCAATTCAATGATGCAGGTATTACTTCACTCTACCTCACTGCAGATTCTGCTGATAAAGAAAGATTAACTGCAAAAGAAGAACTCGTCTCTGGAAAAATCAAGTTCATTTTCGTTGTTGACCTGTACAATGAGGGGGTGGACATTCCAGAGATAAATACTATATTGTTCCTGAGACCAACTGAAAGCCTCACCGTTTTCTTACAACAACTTGGTCGAGGTCTTAGAATTACTGATGACAAGGATTGCTTAACAGTGCTGGATTTTGTGGGTCAGGCGAATAGTAAGTATGATTTTGAGTCAAAGTTCAAAGCGCTACTGAGCAAGACTAGTAGGGGCATTATTGATGAGATAAAAAGAGGTTTTCCTGATGTTCCTACAGGTTGTTATATTCAACTTGAGCGTAAGGCAACTGAATTTATACTTGAGAACATCAAAGACTCAATTGGAACACTATCTGGCCTGGTTTCAAGAATTTCGTCGTTCCAACAAGACACATTACTAGAACTATCACTCATAAACTTTATTGGATATTACCATATGGATGTTCGTGAAATTTACAGAAGATACAGTTTTTCACGTCTTAAAGCTAGAGCAGGAATAATCGGTGATTTTAGCGAACCGTTGGAGAAGATATTTACAGTGGCATTTTCGAGAATCTGCTCAATAAATTCCAGAAAATGGATTGAGTTCCTTTTGAATGTACTTAATAATTTGGATTTATTGGATCTGAAAAAACTCACGGAGCAAGAATCAAGGATGCTTATGATGTTTCACTTTACTATATGGCAGAAATCACTGGAAAAGTCTGGGTTCAAAGATTTGAAAGAAAGTTTGCTAAAATTGAGCGAAAACAGGATAATGTTCAAGGAGTTAATTGAACTAATAAGATACAATCTCATAAAGATTGACTTTGTTGAAGAACCAGTAGATTTGGGATTTGAGTCTCCGCTTTACCTGCACAGCAGATATACTAGGGACCAGATCCTAGTTGCATTTGATTACCTGACGCCTGGAAACGTAAGAGAAGGGGTTAAATATATACCCAAGAAGAAGGTCGACGTTTTGTTTATAACACTTAATAAATCCGAAGAAAACTACTCTCCGTCGACTATGTATAAAGACTACTCCATTAGTGACTTACTTTTTCACTGGCAAAGTCAGAGCACTACTTCCGAAGATTCAGTAACAGGTCAAAGATATATTAATCATATACGAAACGGCAGTAAGGTAGTACTATTTGTACGCGAAAACCGTGAGGATTTAGCAGGCGCTTCCCCATACACTTTTCTTGGAACAGCGAATTATCTTAGTCATACAGGAAGCAGGCCAATGAATATTGTATGGAAACTTGACAAACCAATCCCAGCAGGATTCCTTGCTCTCACTAACATTCTTGTTCCCATTTAGTGGAGAATAGTTTATACCTTGCTTAAACTGAATGGTACGTGAAATTTTTAATTTGTGCCACTCTGGTTAACCCAAATTTTTGACTGTGCCTATGCAAACCTTGCCTGTCAAATTGTAATTTTAAACCTTAACTCCGCAACCTTTTAGGGAATATATTGCTTCCGAGCAATCTGCCCATCTTTTCAATGCTTGAAGGTATCTCACTCATTTTTTCTTTCTTACCCCTAGCTTTTTGTAAACCTTCGATGATTTCAACAGCACATCCTTCACCGACAGCTTATTTGTGAGACCGGCAGCTCTAAACTGCGATACAATTCCAATACTCAGCCTATTGTATTGATCCTGTTTACGATGAATAAGATCATATGTGGTCTGTATCTATCTATATAGCTTCCAAGATTGCTATCTTTGACTTCTGTTCCTTTGATTCATCAAGAGAGAGAATTGAACATTCTGAATCATACGTATTAGGGCGTTCAAATACAAAATTGACTCCAGAAAAACAAACTCTCAATACCAGAACCAAGCAATTTAAAACTTGAAAATTTGCAAAATTATGCCCGTCTCAGGACGGTATATTCCTTTTAAGCCATCAAAGACTAAAGAGTGTTGGAAATGAATAATAATTTCGGGAAGAGGATCTATACGCCATCCCTCTTTGCAAAGGATGTTCTTTACTTAGCAAGCCACCTTCCAGAAATCTTAGGAGCAGTGAGAAGCAGGTCTGTCTCCAGGAAATTTGCCGAAAAAATCATGACCGTGATAACAGCAGTAAACGGTTGTGTTTACTGCCAGTGGTTTCATGGAAAGCAGGCCCTCTCTAATGGAATCAGCAAAGAGGAACTATCCGAGCTTGTAAATCTACAGTTCCATTCCCATGCTTCCCCTGAAGAAGCCCCAGCACTTATTTATGCTCAACATTATGCTGAAACTGACCGGAACCCTGAACCGGAAATAACACAGAAACTCGTGGAGTTCTATGGAGAGGAAACCGCATCCCACATTCTTGTTTTTATCCGGCTAATATATTTCGGCAATCTCGCAGGCAACACATGGGATGCTGTTATCAGCAGGATTAGAGGAGACCCTGCGGAGAACAGTAGCAGAATTTTTGAGGCTTTCTTTGCTTTTGCGGCAATGTGGGTAATGATTCCAGCCATGATTTTCACAAGGAAAGGAGACCTCTGAATTTAAAGAAAATTTCAGCTGATGCTGAACTTTATTGTTCATGTGCATCAAAGTTGTTCACTTAAAATATTAACCATACCCTTGCGGATCTATTTTTTCTAAGTACAAACCATTCTGTTTTGATATACAAACAATTGGTATTAGAGCACTTCCCAATTAAATTCGCAGAGACTGGACACCATGCTTAGATTTCTTCCAATGCTCACTATCAAGCTGCCAGATTGTTTTTGAACCAATCAATAGTTCTTCTAATACCGATTTTGAAAGGAGTATACGAGAAATTGGGGAATGTTTTCAGTAATTTTGAATCGTCGAGAGCATATGGATCTTCATATTCATAAAGAAGCTCAGTAAGTTCACGGGCATTTGAATTAAAAAGTCCCAACGCTCTAATAAACTTTCTAGAAAGCACTTTTATTCGTGCCCTGCCTCCGGCAGAATTAAATATTTCTTCTATGAACTTTCTCGCCGTTATGCTAGGCCCTGCCACATGAAATACCTTTCCGTATGTGCCTGGATCTTGTACCATTAGCAGTGTTGCCTCAGCTGCATCATCAATATAGGTGAAATTATGTTCTACATCAGCGTTCATGGGCCATATCACAGTCTTATCTTTGATAGCATTTCGAAAAATAGCCCCATATAATTCATTTACTACGTTTGGACCATAGAAATCAGCAAACCTTGGAACAATCACGTTTAGCCTTCCTTTCAAATGATAATCCCACAGGACAGCCTCGATTTCGTTTCTTATCATACCTTTCTCAGATCTTGCATTTAGCAAATGGGATTCATCAACAGGAAGGTATTGGAACCTGCCATAGCCATAAACGTTTCCTGGAAACACGATCAATGGCCTCGATCCTTCACAGCCCTTTAGAATATTGAGAATAGATCTCATGTAATATTTTTTCCAATAAACGTAAGGAAAATTGTGACCTAAGTATATGACTGACGCATCCTTACATACTCTGGAGACGTCATCCTCATTCATCACATCAGCTAACTCCACTTCAACTTTTCCAGTGTAAAGGTCAGCTGCTTTTCTTTCATCTCTTACTATTGCTCTGACTGTACACCTCTTTTCAACGAGCTTTCTTACCACTGAGTACCCATATGCTCCTGTGGCGCCGAAGACAACGTGTGTCCCATCCATGTTCGTTTTATCTGTTAATAACATTATAGTCAGATAACTGAATAACTGGTCAGTATTAAATCTTTCCTACATGAATTCTTTAATAGTCGGTGATATTACAATTATGCCCAAGGTAGTCAAAGGTTACAGGAAGCAGGCGATGGATACAATCATGGAATCGGCTTCCAGGCTGTTTTTCAAACTCGGATACCAGGAAACCAGCATGGAGGATATTGCCAGGGAAATAGGTGTAACAAAAGGTACACTTTATCTGTATTTCAAAAACAAGGAAGAACTGCTTTACGAGGTGTGCAAGAAGAATTTGAGACTGTTGGAAGACAGTCTTAACAAACTAGTATCTGCGGATATTCTTGAGGGCGCAAAAAGTTTCTTCAGTTCAGAATTGGAATTGCCTGAACACTTGAGATTTCACTGGATTTTTGCGCTTGGGGAAATCAATAAAAATCAGAGGGTGAGAAAAATATTAATAGAGAGCTATGAAAGTTACGTTAAGACTATTTCCAGTAGAATTGATGATCTTAAACGTAAGGGTTTGGTTTCAAAGGAAGCTGCCCCCAGAAAACTCTCCCTGACTCTCATCGCCCTGCACAATGGCATAATGATGAGCATGATGCAGGGCTTAAGTGAAAAGGAAGCTTCTGAGATGTTTGAAGCCGGTACCAGATGCATTTTGGAAAATTTTGGCATGGTCAAATATTAGTCTATTTGTTCATAATCCATCACATCTTAATGCACAGATGAATTTTGATCTGTCATTCCTTTACTGCTTTTCGAGCAAGAAATCTTTGATCTTCATGGAAAAAACAAATCTGGAATTTGTTAACCACTGAAAAGGCATCTATGTTGACCCCCGAGAATACCCATGCAGTGATTGATCAGTATTGCCTTCAACTTTAGGTGGAGGCCTGCAGTTCAGCCGTTTGAGCACTGAATGGATTAGAAGACCTATCTCAATTGTTTGCAGCCAGTGATGCGAGCAAGAGAAGCACCGATACCCATACACAAGCTACTTTCAGGAGCGGCAAGACCTCAAGATTTGATATTGTGCCCACACAAAACCGTTCGGATTGTGAAGGATGAGGGCAAAAACAGAGCAAAGGTGAGAACCCCCTACATTAGTGAAGTGAGTGTGAAGAGATAGGACGAATGTACTTGAGTTAAAACCTATTTTAAAAGGATGGGAAAAGACATTGAGCAGATATATTAGAAATTCAATAAAATTCAGTTAGGAAATAAAGTCTATAAAAATATATATCGTAAATTCACTCAAATACGACCGTAGTAAGTGAAGCAGCGTTGAATTCAATCTCGTTTGCAAGTATCCTTGCGTTATAATTTTCGCCTGCTAAACCCTCTATGAAGCCTAGTTGAAGGTTATCGCCTTCTGGAGCAGCAGCATGAAATAGATCACGGCTGGCGTTCCGGATCTTGTCCCAGTTCCCCTCTTTGAAGGAGGAGATGCAGAGATCCAGATATTCAATCGCAGCAGGTGGTGTTTGGTGATTTCCAGACTGAAACAAATCAAGCCTGTGGATTATCGATCCACTTGCAAGTATGCATAAACTCTTTTTTATGGATGGAGACCGTATCAATTTACCAAGGGAGATGTGTGCATCAATTCCTAGGTCTGGGCATACAGATACTGGAACGACTGGAACATTCGCATCCCTAAATATGTGGAAAAGGGGGGACCATGCGCCGTGATCGAGACCCCAGTTTCCAACCGATCCAATCCTGATGCCATTCCTTATTCCAAGATCTATTACCCGTTCCGCGAGCTCCGGATCGCCTGGTGGTTCGTATTTCACTTCATAAAAATTTCGTGGAAAGCCATAGAAATCATATATCTGCTTTAATCTTGGTGCTGAAACAATTCCAAAAGAACCAGATGTATAGAAATGAGGTGTCATGATTACTGCGGCATCTATCTTCCCTGAAATTTCATTTCCAAACGATTCCAGAGCGGAAATGGTCGCTGTGTGCCGAACACCGAGATCACCAATCAGCGTTGGCGTATTTGGAACAAAGGCGACCGCCTTGATCATACGCACATAACTGCTGAAAGATAATAACATTTGCTTTTAAAGCATTACCATATTTAATTTCTACAGATTTCTGGTGCTTTAATAATAATCAATCCGTGCAAACACTGTTGTTTCCGGAATGGAAAGATACAATGCCCTCATTGGCCTGTATCCATCAACATCAGTAGGGGACGCAAAGCTTCCCTTATCTTGTTTCCAAAATCCGTGAGCTTATACGAAATCCTGCCTGATTCATTGATTTTTTCAATCAATCCACCTGCCTGCAATTCCCTGAGTCGTTTAGAGATTATCGTAGAACTTGAAAAAGGAATGTCCTTCAATATCTCATTAAAATTCTTCTTATAACCACTGTTTCCAATAACTCCTATTATCATCATCGTGTATTTCTTTCCGATGAGTTCCAATATGCCCAGAGAAGGATCGACACATACCAATTTTCCTTTATATTCAATCATGCATGCCCTATTCCTGTTGTTCATTCTAATGTCTGTGGGTTTATCTTTCACCATATCCCATCTGTTAAAGTAAAAAATAGTTTACGTTTCCGCTTTAATATTTCAATGAAATACTAGATTATGGAAAAAAAGAACGTGAAATTAAGGATATACGGAATGACATGCGACGACTGCGTTTCCAAAGTTACAAATAGCCTGAAGCAACAGAACGGTGTTCTCGATGTAAATGTCTCCCTGAAGGATGGAACCGGCCATGTTGTGATTGATTCTGAGAAGACGGGCCCGGAAGCGTTGTTGAAAAACAGAGTATTCACAAAGCCATCACATTACAAGGCAACCCTTTCGGACGAGTAAACGGTGAAATATCTTGAGCATTGATATTCAGAAATTTGACCTGGTTATACTAGGAAAGGGTGCTGCTGCATTCTCGGCTGCAATAAAAGCATCAGAATTGAGTAATGGAGAGATGACGATCGCAATGATCGGGACGGGCCCCCTTGGTGGTACATGTGTCAATGTTGGTTGCGTGCCATCTAAGTATCTCCTGGAAGCATCGCATTTGGTTTTCAACCCAGGACATCCAAAGATGCATGGCATATATGAAACAACAGTGAAGCATGATTTCAGTGAAGTAATGAATGGCCTGCGAGGATATGTTGAGCATGCCAGGGATGCGAAATATGCCAAGGTTATAGAAAGTTATGAGAATGTGAAGGTATTCGATGGCCTGGGAAAATTCGTTGATAGAAAGAAAGTAAGTATCGTGGATAAAGAGGGTAGGGAATTTGCAAGAGTTTCTGGATCCAATATACTCATAGCGACCGGCTCACACCCCACGGCACCTCCAATTGACGGCCTGAAGGAAACTGGATACCTGACAAGCGACACAATCTGGAACCTGCAGGATCTTCCACGAACAATTGCGATAATAGGTGGAGGAGCGATCGGGCTCGAACTGGGGCAGGCTTTCCTGCATTTTGGATCTAAGGTCACAGTTATTGAAGCACTTGATTCACTGCTTCCCCAGACTGAACCGGAAATTGGTTCCCTGCTGAAGGCTAGGCTCGAAATGGAGGGTATGAAATTCTACCTGAGAGCTAGGATAAACACTGTGAGCAAATCAGGTAACGGTAAAAGCATAGAGATAATAACACACAGAGGAAAGGAGATCGTCGAGGCAGATGAAATCATCGTGGCCACAGGGAGGAAAGCAAACACTGACTTCCTGGATCTCGAAGCGGCCGGTGTTAAGACGGATCCAAGAGGGCTGATTCTGGCAACAGATTCGATGAAGACGAGTGCTGCTGGGATCTACGCAGCCGGTGATTGTGTTTCAAAGAGGATGTTTCTTGAGACACTCGCGGCAAGGGAAGGTGTGGTGGCAGTAAGCAACATGTTCGGGGAGGAAATGAGGATAGACTATGATTCGACCACATGGGCTGTCTTTACCAATCCACAGGTTGCAGGTGTTGGCATGACAGAAAATGAATTCTCTAAAAAGAACGGTTCCTGCTCATGCCGGGTATTCTCGCTGGAGAACCTTACCAAGGCTAGTATAATCGGCGAAACCGAAGGCATCATAAAGATCACAGTAAATCCTCTGGACAACAGGATCGTCGGTATGCATATCCTGTCCCCCAATGCCACTGATATAATTACAGAGGGTGCATACGCTATCAGGAATAAATTCACGATTGATGAAATCATATCGACAAGCCATATCTTCCCGTCCATCTCTGAGGGTATCAAACTTGCAGCCCAGTCCTTCATCAGGGATATTTCAAAAATGGCCTGTTGCGTGGAGTGATTGTAATGGAAAATATAGAAATTGAATCACGGTTTACTTTTGGAGAAACTGTCGAGATACTTCGTAGATCAGTGGAGGAAAACGGACTGAAAGTGGTCTCATCAATAGATGCGCAGCAAAATCTAAGCAGAGCTGGTATAAAGATCGGAGGAAACCAGATCCTGGAGATTTTCCATCCAAATCTTGCAGCAGAGGTCTTTGGAAAAGACATCAGGGCAGGGATAATTCCACCACTCAGGATCTACATTTACGAGGATGCGGGGAAAACCTGTGTGATCGCACAGAATGCTTCAGATCTATTCAGCAAATATAACGGATTGTCAGATCTTGGTAAAAGGCTTGATCAGATGCTAGTTTCCATTGTGCGTTCTGTGAAGTAGCAAGCAGCGTTCCCATTATAATATGAGATAAATTTAAGGAGGAAATACACGTCATGTTAAATGCCCAATCTAATTTTGAATTTGATTGAATAATTAAAAGAGGCGATTATTCGCCTAATTTATTTCGATGTGTTAAGATGACTGCCTGCTTCACTATAGATGCAAGCGCAGGAGGATCTATTTTGCTGTTTTCATAGTAATCCACCGCCCGAACAGTCCTGCTGTCCATTCTGGAATTGAATATATTTAGTTCATCCCTGATTGCAGCACCCTTTGGGAATGTCAGCCTGACAGATTTCTTCAGAACGTTCGCAATACATATTATCCCACCGGCAGACCACACAGGAACCCCTGCAGGGTTTGAAGGTTTTTTCCATTTTACCTCCTCAATAATTGAGGGATCAGCATTTCTGATTATTGTACGGAGATCAGAAAGGATCTGCCCTCGCCATTCATTGAAAGATGCGATTATTTTGTCGATCTGGCATGACGCAGATATTTCGTCATTCACAACACCATGTTTTTCTATGGTGGATCCTGGTCTTTCCTTCAGGTTTTTTCCCTTTAAACGAATGCACGTGATATTCTTCATAATGGAATCTCCTTTTCAACGGCACAAATTGTATCCAAATACTGTTTAAGATATTTAAAATGTCCGCTGCATACCTCGCTTCTTTATTAAATTGCAAATAATCCCTGAACCCTTTAGATAGATTTCCTGCAAAATTAAAACTACTAATTGTAATTACGAGCCTGGTTGCAAGCAATCAATGAAGAAAACTATTCAAACTGGCAAAGGATCGGAAAGATGAATCTTTGTGTTTTCCCGATACATGAACTTATACGATAATGCACCAAGCGTGCCGCCAGCAATCGGTGCCACCCAGTATATCCACTGGTAATACTGTTCCTTGAAAAGTATCCCGGAAAGTATTGCAGGACCAAATGACCTTGCAGGATTGATTGAACCTCCGCTGACTGTTCCAAGCATGAATATCATTATAGAAACATATATTCCGATAACAAGCGCAATTACAGCTGTGTTTGTAGTCCTTGATGTTATTCCCATTATAGTCCAGAGGAAGAAGAATGTCATAACGAATTCGCCAAAAAATGCACCATATGGCCCTCTAATACCTGGAATCGTTGCGCCGAACTGCACAGCATCGGCAGTGCTGTAACCAAACAGCACCGATACAGTCGCAGATGCGAGCACCGCGCCAAGAAGCTGCGAAATGATGTATGGAACAACATTTTTTCCAGGAAAACGTCCAGCAACAAAAAGTGAAAAGGTTACCGCCGGATTGACATGGCCACCGGATATATTAGCCACAGCCATAATTCCTATGGAAATTCCAAGCCCAAAAGTAACTGCCAGGTAGAAAAGTGTTGATGGATTCAGTGTCTGGTGAAATGCAGCTATGAAAGCGACAACACTCCCAGGGCCAAAGAGTACAAAGATATAGGTTCCAACAAACTCAGCTGCTGATTTCCTTAAAATGTCTGCCACTTGTTGGGCATTTAATCACTGCCATCCTATAAAACAATCGATCAATATCATTGGTTTCAAGCAAGGTTCCTGGGTCATAACAATTGACGTCTTTTTCTGGCATCATAATTAAGGATCAACCAGATGTATTGAAACAAATTCATTCTTAAGGGGTTGAATGGTATCAGCATAATCATGGTTCTCCACCAACGATCAATACTGTTCGATGTGTTATATTGATCTCATATCAGATATTTTCTTGAAATTTTCTCGATTGTCTCTTCAATAGCGGATGGTAGGGGGGTCTTTTTCAGCCTCATGCCTGCTTTTGCACCGTTTAGGCGCAGGCAACTGTTTTTCAGAATCTGCAGTGTTTTGAATATATCATAGTTCAATGATGCCTCATACGCTGCAAGGGAACTGAACTCCTGCTTAAGTTCATCGTACTTCTCGCTCTCGTATCTTAATGAATCGATTAGATCCTTAATTTTGTGGTATTCCCTGTTGAACTCTTCAATACCTGCATCATCGATGGAAATGAACGCCCTGATAAATCTCAGATCATAAATTCTGTCTTCTGTCATAATTAACCGTCATTTCATCTATATGCCTTAACTTCTTCAGATCCTCAAGCATATCCGTAAGATTTTCCTGCATTTCAGAAACCTTTGATTTCTGCAGAATAATATCCCTCTGGAGAATCTCATTAAGTTGCCGTATTAAATCGATTTCTCGCGTTAACCTTTCCCTTAGTTCAAGCAACTTCATTCACTCCCTTTAAAAGGAATATAATTCCTTTTGGCTGGTCCAGGGTCAGTATAGAATTTAACTGTTCGGTTTCATTCCCATATTTAAGTAAATTAAAAAGAAAAAATGAATAGTCAGTTAAAACAGGCATGTTTTTGGATCAAAGAAGTTTGAGTTCCTCTATCTTCTTCATAACCTCTGCGCCATGCTCTTTCGGTGATACCTTCTCATAAACATGTGCAACTGTGCCATTCCTGTCGATCAGGTAAGTAACCCTCTTATCTGAGCTTCCATTGAAAGTCCCGTATGCTTCAGATATCTTCTTGTCTGAATCTGATACGAGTGTGAAGTTCAAACCATATTTATCGTGGAATTTCTTGTGTGAGTTGACCGAATCCACAGATACGCCGAGAACCTTGATTCCCTTCTTCTCGAACGCCGCATTGTTATCGCGGAAATTACAGGCCTCTGCAGTGCAACCCGGTGTGTCGTCCTTCGGGTAAAAATATACAACAACCGGTTTCCCTTTGAACTGGCTCAATTTCACCTTGTTTCCATGCTGATCCGGCGCCTCGAAATCAGGCGCTTTTGCTCCAACTTTTAACAATTCGGACATGATAATGAATGTAATCAGCGATTAAATGTTTTGCTGTTTCAAAGATCAGGACTGTTTCAGTGAAAATGTCCTTACAGCCTCGCCGCTTTTAGATCTGATTTCAGGATCATAGTCCAGCATGGCTTTCCCGGTTGCTATGAACCTCCCGTTCTGGTCTGCAATGAAGACATAATCATCCTTCCTGATATCTTC
>JAJZLW010000153.1 GCA_021850505.1 Thermoplasmata archaeon | reverse complement strand
GTGACTATCACGGACTTAAGGCATTCCACTACAAGTCTATGTTTGTTGGTTTCATGCACTTCATGGATCCGTACACATACGATGTTGACCGTGTCGAGAGATGCGATATACACTATGCAATGCCAGATGGAAGGGTTGTTCCTTTCTGTGCTTTCAACGTAATACCTGAACTTTACAGGGATGCAACCCAGAGGAAGTATTCAATACCTGCCAGAATGTATGAGGAAAGGACAGGCAAGGTTCTCAAGAAAGAGAAATACTTCAGGGACTATACGATGGAAGAGAAGCGCAAGATCCTGAAGTTCTATGAGAACAGCATCGGCAGGAAGCTTCGTGAAGACGAGATTGGGTTGAACCTGGAAGAAGCAATACCAGTGATCTCCTCGGCAAGACCCGAGTGAGAATTTTAATTTTTTAATTTTGAATAAATTTAAAACCTTAAATCATACTGCTGATATAACGGTCAGGATTTACGGAAATAATCCTGACGAGATTTTATTAAATTCTATTAGTACATTAGCGACCCTTTTTTTTAAGAATAAAAGTAAAGAGAATACCTTCAATAAAATTCTAAAGCTGCCGGAAAGAGTGGATCCATCTCTTATAATTTCAATTCTGAACATGATCATATCTGATCTCGAAGCTGATGGCGTACTGTATTATGAGGGGAGTAAATCAAATTTAACCCTCACGCTGAACGGGTACAAGCCCAGAAATAATCTAAAAAAGAGGAATGAAATAAAAGCTGCAACTTTCCACAATATACCTGATAATTTTGTCGGTAATCACATTGACATAACTTTTGACGTCTGATATCGCTCAAATTGAGCGCTTACATAAGTTAAATATTATGCTCATATATCGCCAAACAACATGATATCCTACGTGCCACAAAAGATATTTTTTACCAGAGGAATAGGTAGAGCACCAAGCCAGCTTCAGTCTTTTGAAGAAGCTCTTAGAGATGCCGGGATAGCGCCATACAATTTGATAAGTGTAAGCTCGATATTTCCTCCACAGGCAGAACTGATTTCCAGAGACGATGGTACAAAAATGCTGAAACCTGGCCAGATACTTTACACCGTTCTTGCCAGGAATTCCTCAAATGAACTTAACAGGATGCTGTCAGCGGCAATAGGTTATGCACTGCCTAAAGATAGAAACAAATGGGGATATCTGAGTGAGCATCACAGTTTTGGAGAGACGGAGAAACAGGCAGGAGACTTTGCGGAGAAACTTGCTGCAGAAATGCTTGCAAGCACTTTGGGTGAGAGGGAGAATCTTACACTTGACGAGAAGAGAAATGAATATGTATTGAAGGACAGGATTTTGACAACGAAGAACATATGTTCCACCGCAGTGGTTATGAAACAGAATGAATGGACAACTGCAATAGCCGCAGCTGTCCTTATAATGCCGTCTTAGGTGAGACATGGCAAGCAATATAGAGGCAAAGTGGCAGGAAAGATGGGAAAAGTCTGCTATTTTCAGCCCAAAAATAGATAATGGGAAGAAGAAGTATTTCATAACAATTCCCTGGCCATATACAAGCGGTTCCTTGCATGTTGGTCATGGGAGAACTTACACACTTGGCGACATAATTTCCAGATACAAGAGGGCGCGAGGCTACAACGTTTTATTTCCAATGGCCTTCCATGAATCTGGAACACCGGTTCTTTCAATTTCGCAAAAACTGAAAAAGGGGGAACCTTCAACTATTGCTCTCTATACTGAATACCTGAAGGAATATGGTGAACCTGACATAGAAAAAAGATTGAAGGAATTTGAGGATCCGCTGGAAATCGCTACATACTTTTCAAGAGCCATTATACATGACTTCAACAAGATGGGATATTCCATCGATTGGTCAAGGGAGTTCACGTCAGCTGAGCCGATGTACCAGCAATTTGTAACCTGGCAGTTCAACAAGCTGAATTCACTTGGGTACCTTAAACGCGGTGACTACCCCATACTGTTCAGTATTGAGGATCAAAACCCAGTTGGCGAGGATGATATTAAGGATGGTGATACAGATAAGGTTTCTATTGAAGAATTCACCGGGATAGTGTTCAAAGGTGAAAGTTTTTCCCTGGCCGCCGGTTCCCTCCGACCGGAGACAATATATGGAATCACCAATCTCTGGATCTCAGATAATGGGACGTATGTTCTCATAAGATTATCAGGTCAAAATGTAGTGGTATCTGAAAACGCGATTGAAAAAATGAAATCTCAGAATTTGAAACTTGAAGTCGTTAGAAAAATTGATAGAAAAGAAATTCTGTCTTCAAGGTATCTTGTACCTGTTGTTGGGACGGAAGTTCCAGTATATGAGACAAGTTTTGTTGACCCAGATAATGCAACAGGCATAGTTTATTCAGTTCCAGCCCACTCTATAATGGATTATGTTGCGCTCACCGGTATAAACCCTGACCTTAAAATACAGTATATAATCGATATGCCGAAAGAATCGCAAAGCAATGTTCTTGATCTTGTAAAAAGGTTAAAAATTAAAAGCATTGAAGATTCCGAAAGTATACAGGAAGCGACCCAGATCCTGTACAGGGATGAATTTTACTCCGGCATCATGAAAGAAGGATGCGGGATTATTTCATCAATGCCCGTACAGCAGGCCAGAGAAAAAATAAGGAATCTTCTTCTGTCGGAAAAACTTGCATTTCCGATATTTGAAACGAGCAGGAAAGCGTTGACCAGAAGCGGATCACCAGTAATTGTTGCGATAGTTAAGGATCAGTGGTTCCTCGATTATTCTAATCCCGAATGGAAGAAAAAGTCACATGCCCTCGTTGACAGGATGGTATTTTACCCTGAATATTTGAAGAAGACATTCAACGACGCGATAGACTGGCTGAAACTCAGACCATGCGCCAGGCGACGTGGTCTGGGGACAAAACTGCCGATAGACCCTAACTGGGTAATAGAGTCTCTCTCGGATTCAACTATATATCCTGCGGTTTACACAAATGCACCATCTCTGAGAAAAATATATGACAAACTTGGAAAGATTCCACATGAAATTCTTGATTACATCTTCGGTTCTGACGATCTTGAGATGCCAGATATTGATGATGCATCTATATCCAAACTTGTGGAGGAAGCAAAAAGACAAAAGTCTTACTGGTACGGCGTTGATACCAGGCTGACCACTCAGCCGCACATTTCAAACCATCTTTCATTTTATATAATGAACCATGTCGCACTCTTCAGCGAACATGATTTTCCGGTTCAGATAATAATTTCTGGAATAGTCACATCAAAAGGTGCAAAGATAGGCAAGAGCAAAGGCAACGTTGTTTCACTCCCCAGTGTGGTTGAGAATTATTCAGCAGACATATTCAGGATGTTCGTTGCGGTTGGAGCAGATATATCAACAGATCTGGACTGGAATGAGAATGACGTTTCAGTTCAGACAAAGAAGGTAGAGGCATTTTCTCAGATAATGGAAAATTACAGGAAAACGGAAGCACAGGCCGGGTACATAGAGAAATGGTTCCTTTCCTCTTTTTTCACCAAATACAAAAGCTACATTGATCTGATGGATTCAGGAAACATCCGTGGTGCAAATGTTCACATTTTCCATGAAGTTCTCAATGACCTTAAGTATCTCGAACGAAGAGGAGGAAAGACCGAGGCTGTCCTTCCGATAATCATAAAGCACTGGCTGGTTGCTTTGATGCCTGTCATACCGCACCTGGCTGAAGAATACTGGCACAGGCATGTACAGGATACATTTGTGAGTTTAGAAATGCTTCCAGATATACCACCGGATTTACTGGATGAATCTCTGCTTGAAAAGGAAAATTATCTTATAAAAGTCATAGAAGACATAAGGGAAATAATAAAGGCAACCAATATAATGCCATCAAAGATTGGAATACAGGTTTGCGGTGAAACAATTAACAACCTTCTCATGCAATTTGAAAGAAACCACTTATCTGAGATACCTGGTCAGTACAAGCATCTAATTCCCGAATATATTAAGAACAGGAGAAATATATCCAGAACAGGGTTCAATGAATTGGATTTTATGAGAGAGAACCTGTCATACCTGAAAGAAGTCTTCAACTGCAATGTTGAGGTTGACGTTGCAGTAATAAAAAACAATGGAAAAAACGCCTGGCCAGGAAGGCCAATGATTCACCTGGAGAAGTAGATCTGGAATCATAAGATTGTTATAAATACCAGGCATTCCGTCTTATGAAGTCTCTCTGGAAAGACGGTGACAAAGGATCAGATCCATTGTCGCATGAAGTGTATATCTCTCATCTTCTGGGCGCAGAAAAAAAACTTGTATTGCATGGAGGCGGGAACACCTCTGTGAAAGTCACCGAAATGGATCATGCGAGGAGAGAGATCCGTGTGCTGCGGGTAAAGGGAAGCGGCTCGGATCTTTCGACGATAACGGCAGGCGGGTTCACGGGTTTAAGAATGGATGATATGCTTCTTGCAAAGACTATGGATAAGATGGATGATATCAAAATGGCTGAATATCTGCAGAGAAGCATGGTAAACCCGGCAGAGGCTGCACCAAGCGTTGAGTCCTTCCTCCACGCATTCATAGATTTTACCTATGTGAACCATTCTCATTCTGACGCTATACTTTCAATAACAAACACTGAAATGAGTAATGATGAGATTGAGAAAATACTGGGAGACGTTGTGGTACTTCCTTATGTACCCCCAGGTTTCAAATTAGCAAAAGAAGTCCTGAAGGTTTCAGATAAGCTCAAGAAATCAAAAGGCCTGGTTCTGAGAAGCCATGGCCTGTTCACATACTCAAATGACCCAAGAGAATCCTATGAAAACCATATCAATCTTGTCACAAAAGCTGAAGAATACTGTCTCTCAAAGACCGATGGGAAGTTATTTACCAGACAATTTGAGAGCGTAAAAATAGATGAGGAGTCGTTTCTTCCAGTGTTAAGGGGAATACTTTCAAGAGATAGGAAAAAAATACTGGTTACAAATAAAACCAAAGAAGCAATGGAAATTGCAAATTCTGCTGAAGCTGAGGAAATTTGTTCCTATGGGCCTGCCACCCCGGATATGCTGATAAGGACTAAATTTGATTTTCTCTATTTGAGAGAACCGGAAAAAGCAGCTGAACTCATTGAATCTTTCAGATCTAATTATATGAATGAGCATTCGCTCTACGTTAAGGGTTACCCTATGCATGACCCTTTCCCGGCGGTTATAGTTGTTCGCGGTTACGGGATAATCAGCGCCGGAATATCTCACAAGGAGGCGTCAATCATTATGGATCAGGCGATCCATTCGTTCAAGGTAAACGGTACAGCCAGGAAGCTGGGCAAACATAGATTCCTGACCAAAAAAGAGGCTTATGAAATGGAATACTGGCCACTTGAAGAGGCTAAGTTGAAAAAATTCAGGCCAAGGAAACTCGAGGGTACTGTTGCAGTTGTTACTGGAGCAGCCAGTGGAATAGGACTTGAGGTTTTCAGAACCCTCTCAAAAGCCGGCTCACATGTCGTCGCAATGGATGTAAGCAGAGATATCGACCAGGTTTCCAAGGCAGTTATGTCGGAAACTGGAATTATCAATCTCCCTCTCTGCCTGGATATATCAGATAATTCACAGATATCTTCATCCTTCCTGAAAGTTCTCGAGACATTTGGGGGTGTTGATATAGTGTTTAATAATGCCGGGATTCTGAAGACTGCGCCATTGGAATCAATAAAAATAGAGGACCTGGATCTTTCATATAAAGTCAATTCAAAGGGAACCTTTCTTGTTACACAAAATGCCTTCAAAATAATGATAAAGCAGGGAATTGGTGGAAATTTCGTATTTAATATAACCAAGAATCTGACTCATCCCGGACCAGAAATGACCATGTATGGTTCCACAAAAGCATTTGCAGCTTATCTTTCACACTATGTTGCAAAGGAAGGTGGAAAATATAAGATACGATCAAATATAATCAATCCTGATAAGATCTTCAAAGGTTCAAAGATTTGGGAAGGAGGAGTGCTGGAATCCAGGGCCAAGGCAAAGGGACAAACCGTGGAGGAGTATAAAACTCAAAACCTTCTTGGCATTGAGGTTCTCCCTGAACATGTAGCAGGTGTGGTCATGGCACTGATTGACAACGATTCTTTTGGTGCAACAACTGATTGCATGATTCCTGTTGATGGCGGGATAAAATAGTTACAGGAAGTTTCTCAATATTCTTGTTATCCTGAAATCAATTCCAAAGCCTCTTAGATCCTTCCTTGCATCGATCGCATATCTTATCAGATTGGAGGAAATCTTTACCTCCCCTCTCCTGAATTTGATCAATAGATCATATAACCTGTTATAATATCCAAACTCCTTAATCAGGGATTCTTGATAAAGACGCTTTATTTCCGAGAGATATTCAGATGCCTTTATTGCTTTGAATAATAAAAGTGCCGATTTCATTGATGGAACTATGCCCTCCCCTGTAATGGGTGAAACCGTACCGATTGATTCCCCGATGCCAATTATGTTGTGGTGCGCAGAATGATCAAATAAAGGTTTAAGCCTTATGTCCCTGGACACAATCCTTTCCCTGCTGTATCCCGATAGAGCACTGCTTATTTTTTCGGAAGAATCAGATCCTGCTCCAACATGATATTTACCTTTGATTGGAAATATCCAGGAATACCCTGATCCATGATCGAAATAGTTGAATTCAAAATCATGCTTTTCCCTGAGATCAGATACATATTCGATGGCTTTCATCGTAAAATCTTCAGTCAATGGGAGATAAGACCTGGAAATACCGGTAGCATCAACAATGAGGTCGAACTTACCGGCAAGTTTTCTCCGTTCCCAGTTTGTCTGTGATATCAGATCTCTTTCCAGCCTGTTTTTGTCAAACGTGCATAATCCTTTCGAACTGAATGTTATGCTTCTGTTTTTCGAATCACGGAATGTTACTTTCTCTGCCCTGGATAAAACATAATCATCGAAATTTAGGTTGCTCAGGGCAATTAGTTCCTTCATTCTCGAATGATTTGAAGCATAACCGCATGGGATGTAATAATCATACTTTTTGGGATCAAACCCCGATACGTCGAAACCATCCTTCGAGAGAAGGTTGATGAGAAAGGATCCGGATGAACCAAGTCCGGCTATGCCAATTTTCACCTGTCGGTATTTTAAAGGTGTGATTTATTCTTTTCAATGGGATTTCTCATTAAGTTTGGCTATGATGGCTCGTATTTCACTGGATTCCAGTCTGGAAACGGTGAAAACAGCGTAGAAGATTCTATCATGAAAACGCTGAGAAGCATTGGAATCAAGGAAAGAATCAGGTCGGCAGCCAGAACAGACCGGGGTGTTTCATCATCCGGGAATGTCTTCATGATCCAGGCAGAAATCGATCCAAAAAAAATCCTGAAGATTCTGAACGCAAAATGCAGAAATATGGTTTTCTACGCTTATGCTCAGGTCGAAAACGGTTTCAACCCGAGACACTGCAAATTAAAATCATATACTTACCTTATTCCTGGAAACCGGTTATTTCTCAGGCAAGCATTTTTAAAGTTTGAAGGTGAACATGATTTCTCATGCTTCTGCAGAAGAGACAGCAGGTCCTCTCACAGGCGAATTGAGAAGATTTCACTGTTCTACAGGCATGGATACACTGAGGTAAAATTCACTGCGCAGAGTTTCGTATGGGAGCAGATAAGATCCATAGTGGGATATTGCTTGGCTAACAGTGATACGGTAAATCAGACAGATCCATTTTCTGAGAAAATAGGAAGAAGAATTGTGGCACCTCCACAGCCTCTTATCCTGAATGATATTCAATATAAAGGAATAAAATTCATTTATGAGGCTGTTGGAAAGAGTGTTACATATCTTCGTGGACTTTCGATCGATCTGAGAACAAGGAGCATGATCCTTGATCGCATGACTCGTAATGCAAAGACCATTGAGCATTAATCTGTTCTGGCCGGCTTTAAATCATGTTCACCCTTATAAGCATGATTATAAAAGTGAAGGCGATAGCACCCTATGCTATTCTCTGATGCTGTGAAAGTATTCGAGGAAATAGAAAAAACGACAAAGAGGAAACTCATTACCGATCTTCTGTCCAATCTTTTCTCCAAAGCAGGAGACGATCTGAAGAGCCTGGTTTATCTTATACAGGGGAAATTGGCGCCGGATTATGAAGGAATAGAAAGCGGGATGTCTGATAAATATATCTTAAAGGCAATTGCAGAGGTTTCAGGAAAAAGTGTTGACGAGGTCACATCCATGTTTCACAAAATAGGTGATCTTGGTTCGCTTGCCGAGAGCGTCCTTGTATCAAACGCAAATAAGATAGTTGAACCTGTTTCCCTGTCGATTAGGGAAATGCACGAAAAACTGTTGGAGATAGCCAAATCAAGCGGGAAAGGCAGCACTGGTGAGAGGATCAGGATTTATGAGAGTGTGATAGTTAATTCATCGCCAGTAGAGGCAAAGTACGCGACAAGGATACTTACGGGAAAGCTTAGGTTGGGGGCTTCTGATATGACTATACTTGCAGCTCTTTCAACATGTTTCAATTATCAGGATGGCGAGGAAGTCGAGAATGCATTTAATCTCCACCCAGATCTTGGATATATTGCTGATCTGCTGAAAATTGGGGATAATGACAGGATACGAAATTCGAGCCCGGAGCTTGGAGTCCCAATAAAGGTGATGCTTGCTGAACGTCTCCCGACTATAGAAAGCATACTTGAAAAAATGGATGGTCTGGCGACGGCATTTGAATTCAAATATGATGGAATAAGGTGTCAGTTACATAAGAAGTCCGGGACAATTTGGATATATTCCAGGGGTACTGAAAATCAGACAGAACAATTCCCAGACATCAAAAAGAACGCGCTTGAATCCTTCAAGGATCATGATTGTATACTTGACGGTGAGGCGGTGCCTAGGAATCCAGAGACTGGAGAAATTTATCCATTCCAGGCCGTCTCCCAGCGAAGGGGGCGTAAATATAATTTAGATAACGCGGTGCTTGAGGTTCCGCTAACAGTTTTTTTGTTTGATATTCTTTACCTCGATGGAAAATCACTCGTGAATATGCCATATCCTGACAGGAGATCTATTCTTGAATCAATAGTCGTTGATACACCAGGATTCAGCCTCGCAGAAAGGATAGTTTCGTCCAATGCAAAAGAAATTGAAAAATTCTTCGATTTATCAATTGAAAGTGGATGCGAGGGGGTTGTGGCCAAGAACATGTCTGATAAATCGATTTACAGAGCTGGTGCAAGGGGATGGCTGTGGATTAAGATGAAGCGCGACTATCAGTCAGAATTGGCCGATACGCTCGATCTTGTAGTGGTCGGTGCCTTTGCAGGACATGGCAGGCGTAAAGGAACTTATGGGGCCCTTTTGATGGCATCTTATAATAAGGAAAAGGATACTTTTGAGACCGTTTGCAAGCTCGGTACCGGGTTCACGGATGATGTACTTTTCTCCCTTCCTAAAAGATTTGCAGGTGATGTCTCCACTGGCAAACCATCAAACGTCGACAGCATAATGGTTCCGGATGTCTGGATAAACCCGGTTCAGGTTCTTGAGGTGTCAGGTGCTGAAATAACGTTGAGTCCAGTACACACAGCTGCGATTGGAGCAGTAAGCAATGTGGCAGGCCTTGCAGTCAGGTTTCCGCGCTTTACCGGGAGGTTCAGGGATGACAAGACAGCATTTGACAGCACATCAACTCAGGAAATAGTCGATATGTATAACACACAGGTGAAAAAAACAAAGACATCAGCATAAAAACTGATGCCTTAAAAATAAAATGTTTAAAAATTAATCGTCTCTGTTTCTTCTATCGTTACCGCCGCGGTTGTAGTCATTCCCGCCGCGTCTGAAACCGCCGCGTGATCCTCCACCGCCACCGCCGCCATATCTTCTGAATTCATTCTCGTACTCTTTCTCGCTCATGTCCAGAGATTCATTTATTTCTGAAATCTCCTCCGTGCCATCAGCAAGAGAGCCATACTTTCCGACGTTGAGTCTCATATGCCCTCTTACGAGAGATATGTATCCATTGTCTATGTATACTGTTTTTCCATCTGATACAAGCTTCGCCTGGTCACCCCAGAGAGACAGTATAACCTTCCCAGAATCATCCGCTAGGACTACTTCCGTGACAGATTTTGGTTCTCCGAATCTAGTCTGTATCTCCTTGGGCTCGCTCACTGAGACAACCTTTCCAAGAACGTTTACACGTCTCGAAGAAGGTGTCAAGTCTTTAATTTTGGTAGTTCCTTCCATTCGATTACTTCCTTTTTGTCTAAAAAGACAAATCGATATCTGAATGACGTATTTAAACTGTTATAAATTGTAAATAAGCAGAATCGGGCTTTTTCCAATATGACTTCACTTTGTGGGGAGTTTAATTTTCTCAGGATAATTGGTTTTGTATATCACATCTGCGAAAGAAATTCCTTCTTAATTTCTTTAAGCACGGATTCTTCATTCATGATCTTAAGGCAAGCATTAGCTGATGCAATTATGCCGTTAATCAGGTTCTTACCAGCACGGTCTGGATTTGCTGCTATCCTAAATTCATCAGAATGACCTGGTGTTCCGGGTTCGGTTATCTTTATGTCAATGTGCCCTGTGGGAACAACCCTGCTTACATTCCCCTCATCTGTGCTCCCCGATGGAATTTCATCTGGGGGGACCATTCTTGATTTAATGCCCATCTCGTTCAAGGCACCTAATATTATTTCATTGATTGATTTGATATTTTTATAAGAGAGATACAGCGGGGAAGTTGCCTGGATTTCAACCTGGGCGCCAAATGCATCTGCAGATGCTTTTGCAATTCTCTTCATTCTTTTCACCATGGTTTCAATAAAAACAGGTGATTTAGATCTTAGGTCAACTTCTATCGATGCTATATCAGGCACAACATTCGTTGCCGTTCCACCTTCCCTGAATACCATCCCTATAACTGGAAATTTATCGACCTTTATGGAATCCCTCATCAGGTTTATATTGACGTATGCAGAGACTGCTGCATCAAGGGCATTAATACCACTTTCAGGAGAGTTTGCCGCATGAGTTGACCGGCCGTGAAATTTTAAAAGATAGGAAATATCACAGAATGATGTCGAGCCAGCAGCCCATTCGTCCGAAGGATGCATGCCAATGACGAAGTCCACGTCGGAAAAAATACCATTATCAGAAAATGTAACCTTGCTTCCTGAATATTCACCAATACCTTCTTCAGAAGGGGTCCCAAAAACTACTATCTTACCATTCTTAAGGTACCTTGAAAGAAGGAGGGCTGTCCCAAACGCCCACGCTGAAATAAGATTGTGCCCGCAGGAGTGTCCATTTGGAAGTGCATCATACTCTGCCAGCAAACCGACTGTGGGTTTTCCTGATCCAAAGGTTGCTCTGAAAGCCGTTTTCATGGACTGGAATGGCATATCTATCTTGAACCCATGATCTGCAAGCTTCTCTGCAAGAAGGTAAGACGATTTCTCCTCTTTGCTGCCAATTTCTGCAAAATCATATATTGATCTTGCCACTTCCAATATCTCCTTCTTTTCCTCCTTGCTAATCTTATCGATAAACATTTCAAATGGTCATTGATAATTTAATGAAAAACTTGCTCTTTTAATTCTATATATTCACAGTTAAAGGATCTGACAGGTCATAATTCGAACTAAATGGAACACCAATCAGCCCTCAAGATCAGAGATTTCTATGATTTTTCTTCTTGATCTGTGTCCTTTCAGTATCTTCACACTCTTATAATTTACTTTATAGAATTTTGATAATTGTTTTATGATGTCGATATTAGCTCGATTTTCAATCATTTCCTCATTGGTGTAAACTGTCAGAATACCATCTGACAATTCTATTGGCTGGTTTCCTTTCCTTATCCTGACAGTTATGATCATAATCGATCTTTATTCCTTCCCTCCATCATTTTATTGAACAAGATCACACATCAGTTTCTAATTCACGCGTTTCCATATGCATCTAAAAGGTAACGTCTTTAAACAATGAGGCTAACCCTTTATTTTTTTGGTTTATTAATATATTCTGCTCTACTTCAAGCGCAAGCCTAAATTTCAGGTTAGAATCTTTTGCATTATCCTCATCCGAAATAGCGAATGTCGCAATGCCCTCCCTGACCAGTAGAATTGCGTGTAGATCGCTCGTTGCCTTTATCATGATATATCTCGTTTTCTTACCTGCAATTGATTGTATATAAGGAATCATCCTTTCGAATAACTTTTCTGACCTGCATGATACGTAAACCTCATTCAAATCTGGTAATGATCTCTTGGATACAATTCCGTATTTTTTTGTATGATTCAGTTTCCTTAGAAAGTATTCCTCGCCATATGCTGGATTATTTTTTTGAATTTTTTCTTCCAGTATAAGCATGTCCATGTTGTTAATCAATGATTCATTGCCCGATTCAATGATTTCAGGGTTTAGAAAAACATGCGGAAATTTTTCATTTTCCAGAATTGCGTGGATGCTCCTTGAAAATGAACCGTAGATGAAAACAACATTCCTTTCGAGATCAATATTGTATGCATAATTGGAAATCACGTTCTCTTTGCCAATTGAAGGCTTCATTACAGCAAGGGAATTGGCATTGGTCAGTCTCGCAACCCAACCGGAATCGCCGCCAATCATTGCACTATAGTCAGGATTGCCATTAAAATTAATAGCTGGAAAAAGCCTGGTCGCATTCCTGTGCTCCTTTTGGTTTGCGATGTACCCATGGATCTCTGATATTTTACGTGGATCAGTATCTCCCCATGTGAACTTCCGGATCAATTCTGGTAAAATAAGCGCCCGGAGGATCATGATGGACGAAACTGGAAACCCCGGCAATCCAAATAAAGGTTTACCATCTATTTCAGCAAAAAGGAAAGGCATTCCGGGACGAACATTAACGCCATGAAAATGTACTGTTCCATGAAGAATTTTGATGGATTCTTCAAGATAGTCCTCTTCACCTACAGAAGTACCCGCGGAAATTAACAATATGTCGTTTTCAGAAATTGCAGACTTGATCCTTTGGGTAAGATCATCAGGGTTGTCCTTAACTATACCCATATAATTAGAATTGCACAATCCAGTGCCATCAAGAATTGCACTTATAACCGGGCCATTTGAATCATAAATCATGTACTTTGTTTTCTTACGTCCTGGATAAACAAGCTCGTTCCCGGTTGAAATTATTGCAGCTTCTATCCTTCTTCGCACCTTCAGGTAAGAAGTACCGAGGGCCGAAAGGGGCGCTATCATGTCTGGCGAAATCCTTCTATACGAAGAAAGCAGGAATTCACCCTGGACAAGATCTGACCCTACCATAGAGATATTATCAAGATGAACCGGTGCAGAAGAAATTACAATGTAACCATTGTCAATAACGCAGTCTTCCAGCATAACTACTGCATCACAGCCGTCCGGTATAGGGGCTCCAGTGGCAATTCTGAAACACTCATCATCATTGAGCAGGCGCAGTGGTTTCTCCCCGATTCTCTGGAATCCTGCGACCTTTATCTTGCATTTTCCATTCCTGAACCTATCCCTTAAACTCACAGAATTTAGTGCAAAGCCATCAACCCTTGACCGGCTGAATTCTGGCAGGTTCCGGTCACTGAACAACGGTTCAATTAAGACCCGCCCAATTGAATCCTGAAGACTTACCTCCTCGCTCCTTTTCGGTATAATGAATTTTTCCCGGATAATTTCTGCTGCATCATCGAATTCAATAAGGTCACTGAAACGTTTCATACCTATTATCTCCTGAGTTCGTGCATAATGTGTGCAATCTCAGGTATAATGAGCTTTTTCATGCCAAGAGAAACCGCATCTTTTGACCCCGGGAGGCAAAATACTGCATTTCTGTTGACTATAAAGCCTGACGCACGCGAGAGCATCGAAGCGGATTGCATTTCCTGCATAGAAAGAACCTGGAACTGAATCGCAAATCCTGTTAGTTCCTTTTCCGATATGGATCTGACAGCTTCTATCGTAACATCGTATTTGGTGATGCCTGTGCCACCATTCACAATTATTATGTCGCATGAACAGGACATATCCCTGATCTTCGCCGAAATACCATCGAAATCATCCTTGACCACATTGTAATCCTTTACGTTGTAACCCGACTCCTTTAGGAGCGAGACGATAATCTTTCCGCTATCGTCTTCCTCTTTCGAACGCGTGCTGCTGCAGGTAAGTACACCAAATATAGGTACAATACCGACTGAATTATGTGTGTGTGGCATTTTTCACCTTTCTTATAACACGAATATCAGTTATCCTTGTATCTGGATAATTTCCTGTTTCGTCCTTTTCGATGTATTTTGTCATGTCCCAGATCGTGAGTAGAGCGGCCGAAACACATGCAAGAGTCTCCATTTCTACTCCCGTCAAGTATGATGCCCTTACGGAACATTTTGCCTCTATGCCGTCTTTATGGATGGCGAATGTGACAACGACTTTCTGGAGCGGTATTGGATGGCAGAATGGTATTATATCGGGTGTGTGCTTGGCGGCCATCACACCTGAAACTTTAGCTGTCGCCAGAACATCCCCCTTCTTTACTGTATTGTCAGCTATGGCCTTCAATGATTCTTCCGAGAGGTGGATGAATCCGGAAGCGAGAGCTTCCCTTGCTACCTCTTTTTTATCTGATATGTCTATCATATTATCAGCCTTAAGCGATTAAGGGCAAGTTAATTATTGTATTTGTATATATTCTGCTATGATGGCATCAATTGTATCTGGGCCTATTGTCATCGATGACATATTAAAAAAAC
>JAJZLW010000067.1 GCA_021850505.1 Thermoplasmata archaeon | reverse complement strand
CCTCGAGGGATTCGTCATTCCTTCCGGATCTCAAAAGAATGGATGCCTTGTCTCTGTGGTAATCTGGTTGATCCGGATCTATCTTGATTGCCTCTGAGAGGGATTTGAGTGCTTCGTCGGATTCGTTCAGGTAATCAAGTGCAAGGCCGCGCAGCTGGAAGCACCTTGGATTCTTGTAATTGTGCCTTATTGCCTCGTTGAATTCCTTCAGGGCCTCAACATCCCTTCCGGTTGAGAAATACATGTATCCGAGATTGAAGTGATATTCCGGATTTGTTGGATCTATCTCAATTGCACGGGAAGCAGCCTTTATCGCGCCTTCGAAATCATTAATCTGCAATAGTGAAGTGGCAAGTGAATTGTAATATTCCAGATTATAGGGATCAAACCTGACGGCATCCTGTAACTCCTTGGCTGCCTCCTCGTACCTTCCGATGCCCATGAGTATCTTGGCCTTTGAAAACCTTATGTGTGCATCTGTTGGTGACATGATAGAGGCTGCGTCTAACTCGGCTAAAGCATCGTCATTTTTTTCCAGAACGACAAGAAGATCGGCGAGCTTCACACGATAGTCAACATTATTCTGATCTTTCTCCACGGCTACCCGCATCTCTTCGACAGCTTTTTGTGGACTGCTTGTTTTAAGATAATCTGCATGTATTGCCCTCAGAACCGGATCACCTGGTGATGCAAGAATTGCAGTCTGAATCTCTTTAATTGCATCCTCCTCTTCGCCCTGATCCCAGAGTGCAGACGAAAGATCCTTGTGATATTCAGCATTGGTAGGATCTAAGGAAATGGCCTTCCTATAAGCTTTGACCGCTTCCTTGTACTTGCCTGCCTGCATCAGGACAAATGCCATATCAGCCTGTGCTGTCGGGTCGTTTGGATTTACCTTTACTGTAGCTGTGTATTCCCTGATTGCATTCCCGACTATCTGATCAATGTCACTTAACGCATCCTTCTCTCTCAGTTCGAGAGCTTCACCATATTCTCTCAGCGCTTCATCCGGATCGCCCATCTTCAGGAGTGTTTGCCCTCTTCCATACCGGTAATTTTTATTTTTGGGATCCAGGCTGATTGCATCATTGAAAGATTTGAGGGCTTCAGGTAGCATCTCTTTCTTCAGGTATATGTTGCCAATTTCATAAAGCGTGTCAGGATCTGTCGGGAGCAATTTCAATACTGTGTTATATTCATTCAGTGAAGAATCGAAATCGCCTGAATTAAGCAGGATAGAGGCCAATTTCTTGTGGGCAGAAGCGTTTTCAGGATCTTTTGCGACAACGCTCCTGAACTCATTCCCTGCTTCCTCAAGCTTGCCGAGCTGGAAGAGGACGTTTCCGAGGAATTCATGTATTTCTGGTGTGTCGCGCATCTTTACTAACTGTCTCGCTATTTCAAGTGCCTGAGGGTATTTACCCTGTATGGTGAGAATCACACCCTTATTCAGAATTGCATCAGCATTCGAAGGGTCGATTGCAAGTGTGGCATCGCTCCATTTAATTGATTCATCGAGGCGGTTCATTTCGCGCATTATCTGGAATATCTTTGTTGTGTATTCCACATTCTTTGGATTGAGCTCATTGCATTTCCTGTATTCATCGAGAGAGTCAAAAATGCTGCCCAACTCCTGATAGCACCTTGCAAGATAATAATGCGCCTCTTCTGATTTTGGGTTGAGATTTATAGATTCCTTAAGCTCGCCTTCCGCGTCCTTGAACTTTGACTGCTGGAACAGAATTCTTCCAGCGCTCAGCCGATATAATGGGTTCTCCGGCGCTAGTTTAATGGCAGAATGATATCTCGAAAGCGCATCCTTGAGATTTTTTTGCTTCTCAAGTATGGAACCGATCCTCCAAATTATATCCGGATCGTCGGGGTTGATCTTCAGTGCGCTCTGGTATTCAACAAGCGCTTCGGTGTATTTTTCCCTCTCCTGGAGAACCCTGCCTATATTGTAGTGATAGACGGGATCATTTGGTCTTAAGTTGACTGCCTCCTGGTATTCCTTTGATGCATCATCGGGTCTTCCCATACTGTAAAGTATGTTTCCTTTTATGAAATGAAATTCAGGGTTCTTTGGATCCAGACGGATTGCTTCATTGCTTTCCTTTATTGCTTCCTGATATTTCGGAACCTGGGCAAGAGCCTGGGCTTTGAAACTATGATATTCAGCATTGCTTGGATTACCTAGAATTGCCTGGTCGAATATCCTTATAGCTGTCCCGAAATCCTTCTTCGCAACCAGTATGTTTCCCTTCTGAACCTTTAATGCCGCCTTTCTTGGGTTAATTTCTATTGCCCGGTCTATCGTCTCAAGTGCATGTTCAAAATCCTGCATGTCGCTGTATACAAGCGCTTTTTCAGCGTAATATTCAGGATTCTTTGGATCCATGGATATTGCCCTGTCACATTCATCTATTGCATCGTCGTATCTCTTCATTGCATTCAGGACATGGGTCTTTCCTATGTGGTATTCCGATCGATCACCGGATGATATTGCAAGATCGTATTCTTTGAGTGAATCATCGTATCTTGACAGATTGAGGAGTACAGATGCAAGATCCGCATGGTATTCCGGTTTTGTCGGATCTATGTTTATTGCTTCCTCGAGCTCTGTTGATGCCTCCTTGTATCTTCTTCCTGCTGTGAGTACTTTTCCCTTTATGTAGTGTGATACAGGATCATTGCTGTTGAGCTTCAGTGCAAGATCAACCTCCTCGAGGGATTCGTCATTCCTTCCGGATCTCAAAAGAATGGATGCCTTGTCTCTGTGGTAATCTGGTTGATCCGGATCTATCTTGATTGCCTCTGAGAGGGATTTGAGTGCTTCGTCGGATTCGTTGAATGTAAGTAGTGACTGTGCTTTGTAATAATGATACATTGCATTGTTTGGATTGAGCTTTATGGATTCGTTGAACTCCTTGAGGGCCTCAGTGTATCTTCCCAACTGTATGCACAGAAATCCTCTGTTGAAATGGAGATCATCGCTCTTGTTCTTTACCTTGATCGCGTAATCTACATCCTGAATGCTCTCGTCATACTTTCCAAGTTTGAGTTTCAATATGCCTCGTAATT
The DNA here is from genome assembly GCA_021850505.1 of Thermoplasmata archaeon. Next base: position 12,314 of record JAJZLW010000067.1, on the reverse strand, counting down.
CTCTATAATCAGCGTTGTTTGGTGCCAGCTGGATTGCGGCATTTACAGATTCCAGGGCCTCTTCCAGTCTTCCGAGATCGTATAGCGTCCTTCCCTTGTTATACATGAAATCCGGGTTATTCGGATCACTTTTTATTGCCTCGTCATAGTTCTGTATTGCATCTTTAACGTTTCCTAAATTCAGCATTATTTTTCCGCGGAGTTCCTGGTACTGTGGATTGTCGGGTTTCGCCTTGATTGAAACATTTACCTCAGTCAACGCCTCATCAAATTTCTTCTGTTCGTAATATACCAGAGCTAATTCATAATGATAATCGGGGTTATCTGGTTCTTTCCCTAATAGGTATTCCAGTTCAACCTCTTCCTCCTGTGACTTACCCATTTCTCCGAGTATTTTTGCCTTCCTGAAGTGATAATCATTGTTGTCAAAATCGAGCGATATTGCCTTTGTTATTGAATCAAGAGCAACATCCAGCCTTCCAGCATCAAAATTAAGTTTAGCCTGCTGGTAATAGATCTCAGGATTGTTCTTTTCCACAGCAAGGACGCGGGAAAATTCCCTTATGGCATCCTCTGTTCTGCCAAGCTGGACAAGTGTGAATGCTTTATTTATCCTGCAATCTATGCTGTCCTTCATTCCCAGGGAGGTTTCAAATTCTGGTAAAGCTTCCTGGTAGTTGCCAAGTTTGTATAGAAGTAACCCATAGCTGTAATGTATCTCAGCCGTACCAAGGCCCAGGTCTATAGATTTTTTATAACTCTTGGATGCCTCCTCTGTCTGGCCAAGTTTCTGATGAAGCCTTGCCTTTTCAATAACATAATCTGGATAATTTTCGTTAAGGGTTAGTGCCTGATCAACCTCCTTCAGTGCATCCTGTGTTTTTCCCAGTTTTTCGAGAACCATGGCCCTTTCGTAATGGAGTATGTCGTCGGCAGGACTAAGCTTTACAGCCTCATTATATTCCCAGAGGGCCTCCTCATATTTTCCGAGCCTGGAAAGAACAACTGCAAAATCAGCATGTATGACAGGATCGTACGGATCCAGTTTAAGAGCTTCCCTGTATTCTTTTATGGCTTCATCAACCCGGCCTGCATTGAAAAGAGCATTGCCCTTATTATCATGGTAACCTGGATCCCTTGGATTCAGTTCTATAGCATCCTTGTAGTCCTGCAGCGCCTCGTTAAATTTACCTAATTCACTGAATATATTTGCTCTGTCGTTATAATAGTCAGGGTCCCTTGGGTTAAGCTTTATTGCTTCGTTAAATTCTTTGAGAGACTCATCGGTCTTGCCAATATCATGAAGAAGAATGGCTTTGTTGTAGTGATAATTGGCCTCACCGGGGGTTATCCTGATGGCCCTGGTAAAATCTGCCAGCGCCTCGTTTGTCATAGATAGATTGTAGTATGCCAGGCCCCTGTTATAGTAATAGGTTGCTTCGTTTGGATTCAGGGATATTGCGTCATTGAATGCCTTGACTGATTCATCGTGCCGTCCCAGGTTGAAAAGGGCAACTCCAAGGTTGTTATGAGCTGAGGCATTCTTGGGATTTTCCTCAACTTCTTTCATAAATTTGTTAATCGATTCTTCATCGCTTGCCTTGGCAGAACCTGATGCTCCAGTCTTATACCTATACTCCATCTGTTGATCTTCAGGCTCTTCTGAATTTCCTTCGATAACCATTAATGACCTCTTGCAAACTTTACCCGATGTTATGTTTAAATAACATGAACTGGTAACTCTAATCTAAATTCTTTCAACCTATTAAATAATATCTTGATTTTAGACCACGTTGGAAGATACTTTTTAATCATGAAGACTTGATCGTTGTTGAAGGTCATTGATTTTTTAGATACAAATAAAATAAAGGATACCGCATCGGACTAACTACCTTTGTTGAAACTTTTTCCCTGTTTGAAATAATATGATTTCAATGTTCTATCCTGATATTGGGATTTTATGCCATACTTTACTGAACTGGTGGAATATTTATATAGTGTCTTTTACTCTACGGCTGCAAGACCATACACTATGGGCAATGCTTAATGCAACCCAACATAGCGGGGATCTCTGAATGGATTTTCCTTCGCGATAAACGTGTAACGGTCTTTTGGGATGAAAATATATGGCTACGCCACATCACTCGAGGAGAGGGTCTACTGCATATTATCCAAGAAAAAGAGCTGCTTCACCGACAGGTCGGATCAGAAGCTGGCCCGAGATAGATGGTAACCCAAAGGTACAGGGATTCGCAGGATACAAAGTTGGAATGACGCATGTTGAGATGGTTGATTATCGTAAATCAAGCGTAACAGCAGGCCAGAGCATCATGAGTGCCGTGACCGTAATTGAGGTGCCACCACTCAGAGTACTTGCAATAAGATTCTATTCAGACTCAATAAATGGATTGTATGTTGCTGGTGAGGAATGGGCCGAAAATCTCGATTCAGATCTGACAAAGAGAATCAATGATAGAAAAAAGGTAACAAAAACGCTGGATGAGGCGAGGGTATCTGAAATAGACGATGTGAGACTGGTTGTGGCGACAAACCCTTCGGTTCTGACCGGTGTGCCTTCAAAGAAACCTGACCTGTTTGAATTAAGGGTTGGCGGAGGCGGTATTCCGGACAGGATTAAACTTGCACGTGAGAAACTTGGCAAGGAAATTCATTTTTCAGACTTTTCCAAAGAGGGGCAGTTCGTTGACGTTATCGGCGTGACCAAAGGCAAGGGATTTACTGGTCACGTTGAAAGATTTGGAGTCAAGCTGCTTCCAAGAAAGAACAGAAAGCACAGAAGGATGATTGGGACACTTGGACCATGGCATCCGGACTGGGTCAGAAATACAGTTCCCCAGGCAGGTCAGATGGGTTATCAGCAGAGAACCGCCCATAATATCAGGGTCCTGCTGGTTTCAGGTAAGGAAAATGTGTCAATGGTTAATCCTAAGGGTGGTTTTACTGGTTACGGGCTTGTCAGGAGCGACTTCGTTCTTCTACATGGATCTATTCCTGGGCCATCAAAAAGGCTTGTGAAGTTCAGGGACAGCTCCAGGCAGCAGGTTCAGTCAACTGAAAAGATAACGCTTACTTATGTTTCAATAGAATCTAAACAGGGTGATTAAACTGAAGTGTAATATTTATGGTCTCGATGGCAAGGTATCAGGGGAGGTTGATCTCCCTGAAGTTTTCGCATCCGAAGTACGCAGCGATCTTATCAGGAAAGCTTTTCGTGCAATAAGTCTCAGTAAGAGGCAGCCATATGGTAGTTATCCATTTGCGGGAATGAGAAGAGTCGGCCAGAACCTTGGTGCAAATCATGGGGTGGCCAGGCTTCCAAGAGTATCAGGTGGATCAAGAGGTGTGATACTGGCAAGCATGGTTGGTGGACGCAGCGCTCATTCTCCAAGGTCAGATAAAAACCTCTTTCTCAAGATTAACAGAAAGGAAAGAATTCTTGCAAGAAGATCTGCCATATCCGGCACTGCAAAAAGGGATCTTGTTAAGAACAGGGGTCACATTGTTCCTGACGAACTAACGCTTCCAGTAGTTGTTGATGATCGCATTGAGACGATAAAAAAGACGCGAGATGCAGTCTCATTCCTCAGGAATATCGGGGTTACGGAAGAAATAGACAGGATAAAGAACGGAAGAAAAGTAAGGGCTGGAAGGGGAAAGATGAGAGGCAGGCGATACAGATCTCCAAAGGGAATCCTGATTGTTACAAATAATCCAAAGGATCTATCAGCATTCAGATCCATTCCTGGTATAGAGGTAACTGCACCTGGAGGCCTGAGTTTGACCAAACTTGCACCTGGTGGAAACCCCGGCAGGTTTGCAATTTTTACGAGTTCTGCAATAAAAAAACTGGAGGAAAAGTAGGATGAGAATCAAAGAAGTAATATATTCACCAGTTGCGACTGAGAAAACTATGCTCATGACAGAGAGGGAAAATAAGATAGTTTTTCTGGTACACAATAAAGCCACAAAGGATCAGATAAAAAAAGAGGTTGAATCAATGTACCAGGTTAGGGTTGACAGCGTAAGGGTAATGACAACAATGAAGGGTAAGAAGGCAATTGTGAAACTTTCGAGTGACTTCTCAGCCGATGATCTGGCTGGAAGAATAGGTTTGTTCTGAGGGATAGAAGATGGGAAAACATATAATACCACAAAGAAGAGGGAAAGGCGGACTTGTGTATAGAAGCCCAAGCCACAGACATGTTGCAAAGCCGGTTCATCTTAAACCTGGAGAGTACAGGGTTGAAGACATAATACATGCTCCCGGGAGAAATGCTCCCCTGCTACTCCTGAGGGATAAGACAGATACCAACTACCAGATTGCTTTTAATGGCGCTTATGTGGGACAGACGGTAAATGTATCAATGGAAGGCAGGCCATCTGACGGGTTGACCACCACGCTTGGCAATGTTCCTGACGGTTATGTTGTGCACAATATTGAAAGTCACCCAGGGGATGGCGGGAAAATGTGCAGAACTGCCGGGAGCAGTGCCCTCGTTGTCAGTCATGGTGATGTTGTGACGTTAAAGCTGCCATCTGGTAAGATGAGAGGGTTCCATCCATCCTGCCTTGCAACAATAGGAACTATTGCAGGATCAGGCGCGAGGGATGTCCCGGTACTCAAAGCGGGAAAGACAGCTCACTTCCTGAGAAGCAAAGCAAAAAGACCCTACTCGGTCAGGGGTGTGGCAATGAATGCGATCAACCATCCACACGGTGGAGGGAACCACCAGCATGTTGGAAGACCGAGTACGGTTGGCAGAGGGGCACCGCCTGGAAGAAAGGTTGGTAGACTCTCTCCACAGAGGAGGAGGAAGCAGTAATGCCAGTAAACAAACAGGCCTCAGTTAAATCAATCAAGAGAAAGGCGAGGAAGTCACAGAAGGTCATTCTCGGAAGAACGCGAGAATTTTCATACAGGGGATATTCCATGGAAGAACTGCTCAAGTTACCCGATGAGGAGCTCCTCGAAATACTACCGAGCAGGGCAAGAAGGAGCCTATCCAGAGAGATGAATCATGATCAGAAGGCTGCACATAAGGCACTTCTTGGATCCGAACAGAATGTAAAGACACATGTGAGGGATCTTATCATAGTACCGAAATACGTCGGCAAGGTAGTTGAGCTTTATAACGGGAATTCATACGTAAAATTTGAGGTCAAGCAGGAGATGATTGGCCATTATTTGGGCGAGTTTGCACAGACGAGAAAGACTGTGAAGCATTCTGGTCCTGGTGTAGGTGCTACAAGATCGTCGAAATTCATGCCATTGAAGTGATCAATATGAAAGGATACTCAATTGAACAATTTCCGGAACAGAGTGCAAGGTCAAGGATTGTAGAGGCAAATATATCGCTTAAGGATGCGATAAACATAGCTCATTATCTCAGGGGGATGACCCTCTCAGCTGCAAAACAGGCTGTCGAACTTGGCATTGAAAAGAAGAAACCTGTCAAATATTTCAGGTATCTTGACAGTGTTTCACACAGAACGGGCACAGGCCCCGGTCGTTATCCCGTAAGGGCACTCAAGGTATTCAAAAAGGCACTGGATAATGTAGAAGCAAACGCTGAATTCAAGAATCTTGATCTGGAGAAACTTGTTGTAAGGCATCTTGCAGCAACTAAAGGACAGATGCTGAAGAGATATGCCCCCAAGGCTTATGGCAGGGCCGGAGGACTTGACAGGGATCTCGTTAACATTGAGGTCGTGGTAGAGGAGGTAAAAGATTGAAGGAGAGAAAATTCATTAATGAATCTGTAAAGAAATTACTTGTTACTGAATACATCAGAAGGGAAACTGAGAGTGCCGGCTTCGGTGGAATGGATATGAAGAGGACGCCGTTTGGAACCAACATAACACTCTACGTAAATAAACCGGGTCTTGTAATAGGAAGAAGAGGTGGCAAAATACAGGACATAACATATACACTTGAGAAAAAATATGGCGTTGAAACCCCCCAGATTGAGGTCAAGGAAGTGCAGGATGCTGACCTGAATCCACAGATAGTTGCAAAGAAGATTGCCATATCACTTGAGAAAGGCTGGTCCTACAGGAAAGCGGGAAATACAACTCTAAGGAGAACAGTAGACAGCCACGCAAAAGGTGTTCTGATCAAAATAGCAGGTAAAATTTCAGGTGAAAGGGCAAGATCTCAGAAATTCATATCCGGATCCGTTAAATATTCAGGCGAACCTGGAAGGGAAGGCATGGGCTATGGCTTTTCCGCTGCAAAGCTAAAACTCGGTATTATAGGCGTTTCCGTCAAGATACTGAATTCTTCCTATAAGCTGCCTGATCATATTGAGATAAAGAAAATGCAGCCTGAGGATATCATACCTATAAAGGTGAAACTGCCCGAGACAAAAGTCCCGGAAATACCTCTTGTTGTAGAGGCTGAGGAGGATTTAAAGAAGCCTGTTAAAGTCAAGAAAGCAAGGGTTCCTAAGAAAGCTGCGAAAAGCGAGGCAGAGAAGAAACCGGTTAAAAGAAAAAAAACTGTAAAGAAAGCAAAGAAGGAGGTTGAAGATGACGGAGCTGAAAGCGAAGAAGCTAAAAGAGATGAGTAAGGAAGAACTTAATGACACCCTGAAGAAACTAAATGAGTCTCTAATGAGAGAGAGAGCTTCTGTTGCTATGGGTGGGGCACCTGTTAGCCCCGGTAAGATGCGATCAATAAGAAGGCAGATTGCAAGGGTCAGGACAGTAATGTCTCTGGAGGATCACAAAAAATGAAGGATAAGAACTTCACCGGTATACCGAAGGAACTTCAACCCTGGGAGGGTTTCACAAGGGAGTCCCAGGTTATCAAGATAAGCGTGGATAAGAGAAGATACGGCAAGAATGTCACTATAATCGAGGGGATAGACACCAAGGCAGAGGACATTTACGAAATTGCCAAATCACTGAAGAAGAAGGTCGCTTCCGGAGGTACAGTGAAGGATGGAAAAACCGTTGAACTCCAGGGTGATCACAGGGAGACTGTTAAAAAATACCTTGAGGAACAGGGTTTCAAGACGGAGGTTCATTGATGAATATCAGGTCGGTTGCATCTGAATACATTGGCCATGATGTCACTGTAATTAAATCAACAAATCATAATAACGCAGGTTTGAAGGGCCGTGTTATAGATGAGACAAGGAATATGATGATAATCGAAAATGGAGGAAGGAGACTGAGAATCCCAAAAAACGGCTCAACCTTCATGTTCAATCTGGATGGAAGTGAAGAGATGATTGATGGAAGGGTAATAACCTATACAACCCCTGACAGAATAAAGAATGCACAGAAGATAATTAAGACGTTTAAACGGAGAGAAAGAGAATGAAAAACAACATAGGAATAGATGTAGCATCGCCGGGAGAGGTGTGCGCTGACAGAAATTGTCCATTTCATGGAAGCCTCCCTGTCCGCGGTCAGGTGATAGAGGGAGTGGTTAAATCTTCCTCGATGCTCAAAACAGCAGTTATAGAGAGGAGCTTCATGCGAAACACTCCAAAATATGAGAGGAAGGAGAGGAGATTCTCCAAATACCATGCGCATGTTCCAGACTGCATTCACCTTGAGTTAGGGGATAAGGTTAAAATTGCGGAGTGCAGGAAGCTTGCAAAGACTGTCAGCTTTGTGGTAGTGGAAAAGGTGAAGGCATGAAAGGTATAGCAGGAAGACAGCAGAGAGGCCTACCGCTTGGAGCAGTCATGACTTGCGCGGATAACTCCGGTGCAAAGCTTGTCCGTCTTATAGAGGTCAAAGCCTATCACGGGAAAGCAAACAGGATTCCATCAGCCGGTGTTGGAGATATGTTCATTGCAAGTGTGAAGAGAGGTTCCCCGGAGATGAGGAGCAAGGTAGTCTATGCGGTCGTGATACGGCAGAGGAGACCTTTCAGGAGAATGGATGGTGTCATGGTTGAATTTGAGGACAATGCTGCTGTTCTTGTCACCCCCGAAGGTGAAGTGAGGGGATCTGAAATCAAGGGCCCGGTGGCAAGGGAAGCTGCGGAGAGATGGCCAAGGATAGCGTCAATTGCATCAACAATAGTGTGATTAATATGGAAAAAGTAATGGTAGATTTAAGTTTGGACCTAAGAAAGAAATACGGCATAAGATCCTTCCAGGTAACAAAGGGGGATGTTGTGCGGATCAAAACGGGATCAAAGAAGGGTGAGGGTGGTAAGGTTATCTCAGTTAATCACATGAAGAATCTTGTCACTGTTGACGGAATCACTCTCACAAAGGCAGATAACAAGCAGAAGGAATTTCCTCTAAAACCACACAGGCTTGTTATTACTAGACTGGATCTCTCGAGAAACGAGAGGATTGAAAAGATAAGAAAACTGGCTGCACTGAAGAAGATCACCATTAATGAGGATGATCTCAGACAGGAGCCTGAGGAGCCAGCCACCCCGGAAATACCCGCTCCGGAGCCGCAGGAGGCACTAACTGATGAAAGCGTTGCCGAACCTGAACTTCAGGGACGGGTTGAGGGAGAGCAGCCTCCTGTTGCTGAAAAGGAAGAATCAACGAAAGAAGATGAGGAGGTCGAGCCTGATGGCGATAAACAAGACTAAGAGACATATGCTTCCAAAGGTTGTCAAGGTTCCCAGGAAAGAATACTTCTGGGGTACGAGCGCTAGAGCCGGTAAACATTCACGTGACAGTTCTGTTGCCCTTTTACACGTGCTCAGGGACTATCTTCATGCGGGCGACAAGGAGAGGGAGATAACCAGGATACTGAACAGCGGCTTTGTCCTTATAGACGGGAAGAAGGTCAAGGATAGAAGAACTGCTGTGGGCTTTATGGATCTTATCACAATAGTTCCCACTAACGAGTCTTTCAGGGTCATATACGATAACAAGGGGAGGCTTGTCCTGAAGAAAGAGACCGAAAAGTATGCATCCATAAAGTTGATGCGTGTTTCGAACAAAAAGACGATCGATGGTGGAAAGGTCCAGCTCGTTTTTCATGACGGGCAGAATATGGTATCGGACCTGGATGTCAGGACAGGTGACGTGATCACTGTCAGCCTCCCAGATCGAAAGCCGGGTGAAGTTTACAAGCTCCAGCCGGGAAGCAGGGCGTTCATAACGGGTGGCTCACACGTTGGTGAAACAGGCACTGTCAAGAAAATTGAGGTTAAGAAATCCTCATCTGCAAACCAGGTGGAGTTTGAGGAGGGGTTTGAGACGATTTCAGACTATGTTTTCGTAATCGGGACTGTTAGGTCCTCCTATGACCTTACTGGAGAGGTGATAGCGTGAACCAGATGCAGGAGATAATAATAGACAAGGTCGTCGTTAATATAGGCGTTGGCCAGACTGGAGACAGACTGAACAAGGCTGTGAAGGTCCTTGAGATGCTTACGGACAGGAAGCCTGCCCTCACATCAGCAAAGAAATCCGTGAGGGACTTCAATATCAGACCAGGGCTTACAATTGGCGCCAAGGTGACATTGAGAAGGGACGAAGCGGAGGTTTTTCTTAAAAAGGCATTTTATGCCAAGGACTTTAAGATAGCTGCATATTCATTCGACAAACAGGGAAACGCATATTTCGGAATCCCGGATTATACAGACTTTGAAGGTCTGAAGTATGATCCAGACATAGGAATATTCGGAATGGATGTTGCCGTTGTATTCAAGAGGAGAGGCGGTTACAGGAATGCAAGGAGATTGAGACAGAAAAAACCTCTTCCGGTATCGATAAGAGTGTCAAAGGAAGAGGCTGTGAAGTTTCTGGATGAAAAATTCGGGGTTAAAACGGTTTAAGGTGAATTGAATGCAGGTCAAATTAGAACCAAAGAAGAAATTTGGAAGAAAGGATGGTTGCAAGAGATGCGGCCGCAGAAGAGGAATGGTAAGAAGATACGGAATAAGGCTATGCAGGCAGTGCTTCAGGGAAACTGCCCCGAGTCTGGGTTTCAGGAAGTACAGTTGAGGTGAATGTATGAGACATGATCCACTGAATGATATAATAAATACAATAAAGAACGCGTCAACTATGGGTATAAGAGAGGTTGAGGTAAGACCGGCCGCAAGGCTTATAGGTCGCGTATTGAAGGTTATGCAGGAGTACAATTATATAAAGAGCTTCGAGGTCGTTGACGATACCAGGGGCGGCCTTTTCAAGATAACACTTGCAAATACAATTAACAATTGCGGAATTGTCAAGCCAAGACTGTCGGTCAGGAAATCAGATATGGAGAAATTTGAGGCAAGGTTCCTGCCGGCGCAGGATTTCGGTATCCTTATTCTTACAACAACTAAAGGTGTTATGAGCCATAAGGCTGCCAGAGAGAGCGGGGTTGGCGGAAAACTCCTCGCATACGTTTACTAGGGGGATTAAAATGGTTGAATTCAAAGAAATTGAAAAATTCGATGTTCCTGAGGGTCTTCAGGTTTCGCAGAATGGGAATACGATACACGTAAAGGGTCCAAAGGGGGAAATTGAACGAGAATTCCTTAACAATTACGTTACCGTCAAGGCAACCGGAAAAAAGGTAAGCATATCCGTATCCAAACAGAAGAACTATTCGAGGGCTATCGTCGGAACATGGAAATCCATTATAAATTCAATGTTTTCCGGAGTCAAAAATGGTTTCCAGTATGAAATGAAGATTGACTACACGCACTTCCCTATGAGGGTCTCCGTTCGCGGGCAGAAGGTCGTAATAGAGAATTTCCTCGGTGAGAGATCGCCAAGGAGCGCACAGATTGTTGGCAAGTGCTCAGTTTCAGTAAAGGGTGACAGGGTTTTTGTTTCCGGAATTGACAGGTACGAGGTGGGCGAAACAGCTGCTAACATAGAAAGGGCAACAAAGATCAAGGGTTTTGACCTGAGAGTATTCCAGGATGGTATATACCTGATAGGAGGTAACTGAAATGCCGGAACCAAAGCCAAGTTTGAAACCAGAAACAAAAAAGCTTCTCCTCAGGAAGAACAGGATGGCAAGGAGACGGCCTGAATTCAGGAGACAGGAGTGGTTCAGATACGGTAAATTTGACGATTCATGGAGGAAACCAAGGGGAAAACACTCAAAACTCAGAGAGCACCTCGACTGGAGACCTCCTGTTGTGGATGCCGGTTATCGGGGGCCAAGGGAAGTCAGGGGACTTCATCCTTCCGGATTCCGTGAGGTCATGGTCCACAATGTCAATGACCTGTTAAAAATCAACAGGGAAATCGAGGCCGCAAGAATAGGCTCAACTGTTGGTGCAAAAAAAAGGGAACTGATAGTGCAGAAAGCTGACGAGCTTAGCGTGAAGGTACTGAACAGGGGATCACAATGAAAGTAGGAACGGTAAAGAGAATAGCTGCTGGCAAGCTTAAGATTGGGGAGTCCAGGGTCTGGATAGATATGAACAGTATCGACCAGCTCACTGAGGCCGCGACCAGGCAGGATGTCTATGTCCTGATAAGGAAGCATGTAATTCAGGGGAAGCCAAAAAAGGGGAACTCCAACTCAAGACATAAGAAAAGGGTAATCCAGAGATCAAAGGACAGGAGGCGCGGACCTGGTTCCGTGCGTGGTACAAGAAATGCTAGACTTCCAAGAAAGGAGAGATGGGTCAAAACCATCAGGGCACTCAGGGATGAACTGAGTACGTTAAAAGAGAACAAGAAAATTGATGACAAAACATACAGGCACTTTTACAGGCTTGTAAAAGGCGGAAGCATTAAATCCAGATCACAGCTGAGAATGTACCTGAAACTTGAAGGTGGTAACTGAAATGAAAACCCCGGTAATATTTAAAAGAAGAAGAGAGGGCGTAACTGATTACAGAAGGAGGTACCATCTTGTCAAGTCAGGAATGCCAAGATTCGTTGTCAGGGTGAGTAAGAAGGGCATTATTGTGCAGGTTACTGAATTCAATCCCGCAGGTGATCATGTTGCTGTGTCCCTGAACGATCTTTCCCTTGCAAAGGCAGGTCTTGATATAAAAGGAAACTCAACACCCACTGCCTACCTTATGGGTTACCTGGCCGGGCTGAAAGCGAAGAAGGCAGGAATCGAATCCGCCATTCTTGACATTGGAAGGGGAAAACTCACACAGGGCGGTAGAATTGCTGCTGCTCTGAAGGGATTTGTTGATGCAGGATGCGAACTGCCGCATGATGACTCGATATACCCATCAGATGACAGGATAAATGGACAGCATCTTAAGAATAAGATGAAGAAAGGCGAAGTTGAAAACATGAAAAAGAAACTGGAGGCTACAGCATGACAGATGAATGGATCCCGAGAACTGAACTTGGAAAAAGGGTTGCCAGCGGTGAGATAAAAACATTATCCGA
>JAJZLW010000032.1 GCA_021850505.1 Thermoplasmata archaeon | reverse complement strand
TGAATGGATCACAGAAATGGAAGGATACGATGAAGGAGTTCGTTGTTGATACAATGTCATATCTGGAACAGTACCATCAGAGGAGCAATTCAGAATCGGGATTCGCAGCAGACAAGAAGATGCTTGGTTGGAATATAGCACAGAGGAGGGATGACAGGATCGACAACGCACTGTTCTGCACCGGTGTGTGGCACAATATGTTCAATATGGGCAGATCTTCGAATAGTGTCCCACACCCGCAATTAACAGGTGAATGGCACAAAATACTCAATATGAGCATGCCTTATCCTATTGACCCGGTATTTTTTGGATTATCGCAGTTAATGCTGAATGGTTGATTTTCATGAATCTTTTTTCTAGATGGTTTTACCTGGTATTCCACTTGTTTAATCCTTCGTTGCTCGAGATTCAGAACCTTCGAGATAGGTTTTGATGGTGCTAAGAAGCGACATAAACATGCCTTCTGAGAGATTTCCTGTATTCGTATTTCTTGGACTTGGATGATAAGATGCATAGATCATGACGTTACCAATTAAGTAACTCTTTCCGTGTCCAAAGGTCGGTTTCTCTGGGAACTCTGTTCCTGTATATTTAAGATAAGAAATGTAGGAATCGAAAGCTATTTTCCCGAGCAGGAGGACTGCTTTTGTATTTTTTAATAATTTTAGTTCTCGGGTAAGGAATGGAAAACAGTTATTCATCTCCTCCTTCGTAGGAATGTTGTCCGGAGGCACGCATCTGACAGCTGGAAGTATATAGCAATCGTTTAATTCAAGACCGTCGTCAGTTGAGATTGAATATTCGTGATTTGCAAATCCCGCCTCATAAAGACATTTCACCAGGAATTTTGCCGATAGATCACCCGTAAAAACTCTACCTGTTCTGTTCCCGCCATGAGCTGCGGGCGCAAGCCCGATGATGACCAGTCTGGAATCAGCAGGGCCGAATCCTGGGACCGGTTTGCCCCAGTATTCCTGATCCTGATATCTCTTGGTCTTTTCTTTGGCAACTTTTTCACGGAAAGAGACGAGTCGAAGGCACTTTCTGCATGTGATTATCTCAGCCGAGAGTTCCCTCAATTCGACTGAAGTAAGATTGTGCACATTTTTCTTCATATCTATCATTCTTTGCAATACCGGTAGTACCATGAATGAACAGGCTTAATTCCATATATTATGGCCTGCTCAGATTCACACCTGAGTTTTAGTTACGTCGGGGGGGAGATTTGAACTCCCGAGCTGAGACAGCAATAGATCTCGAATCTATCGCCTTACCGGGCTAGGCTACCCCGACTTTAATGCGACAAAATTACATATTATTTATTGGTTTGCTAATTTCAGGCATCAGTGCTTGTGCCTGTAATGTTCCTTCATCATGCATCTGTCCATGACAACGTTCATACCATATTTCTTGGCGTTTTCTGCAGCTGTTTCGTTAACCACTCCTTCCTGAAACCATATAATTTTGGCTCCAATTTTAGCTGCGTCATTCACGATGGGTATCACGGTGTCAGGTTTTCTAAAAATGTCAACTATATCGATTTTATTTTCTTTTGATATCTCCAATAAAGATGGATATGCCTTTATTCCCTCCCATTCTGTTAATGATGGATTCACTGGAAATATCTCGTATCCATTTTCCTTGAGATACATTGAAACCCTGTAACTATCCCTGTCAGGCTTATCTGAAATTCCAACGACTGCAATATTCTTTGCCGTGGTTAAAAACTTCCATGTCTTGTCGTTATCATAATCTTTCATATTCATGGAGTGGTTTCAGTTTATTAAGATTTTTTCAAACATTTCTGTAAATGTAAGTTTCTGATCATTAAACGAATAGATACTTCTTATTTCAAAGAACCATAAGCCGCTGAATCGATAATAACTCCTCTATCCCCATCAGTGAGCAATCGGAAATAACACATTCAGGTTTCGGCATCTATGGCTACTAAACGAAATATGCGATTACTTATGGGCTCTAAAATTTCTGATATAAAAATTCCTTACATCAATGTTTATGGTTATATGTTACCTTCAGTGCACAATCCAATTGATGTGTTCTGATAAGCGTGATAGTAGTCATTTTTCTGAATTTTGGTCGAATTGATGTTATTGAAGCATATCAAACTTGTCGTACCAAGAGATATACCGGATGTCATGTACACGGTATCGTTTCCGTCATATCCAACGTAATAAAGTGGAGCGGGAGGGGTGGATGAGGATGAAGCGAAGGATGTTGATGTTCCAAAAATTATAAGCATTGAACCTCCAATCAATATTAGAATAGAAAGATATGATGATAGTCTGTGTCTGTGATTGCTGGATGACATTATGGAGTCAGCTCCAGTGTTATGTTCTCTGAAAGCATCACGTTCTCAGAAAGACCCTCTATGACAGCAGTTATGACGGTATTTATAGGCAGATAATCGGATATGGAGTTGTTGTCCAATGAACTGCAGTCCCCTGAAGAAAACCATTGACATATGTAAAATCTGTAAGTTCCGTTGCCTTTCAGGGTATCATTTAAGAACTTAACGTTAACGGTAGGATGAAGATTATTGCCCCAATAAGTGCCTACTATTCTGCCAGATCTCTCAGCGGAAGTGTTCATAGAATAGTTCCTTCCCAGCAATATACAGAATATACCATCCCTGTGGGCGGTTTGATTTAGATTTATCAGCATCTCTGATGGATGAAGATCGGATTGAAAGATCCCAGAAATGTTCACGTGATACCACATAAAGAATTTACCGCCCTCATATAGTGGATTAAAATAGACTACCATTTGGAGCGTCGAAACATTTCCACCATTTTGAGTTATATTCGAATATGCAGTAAGGTTCTCCCTATAGAAACCATATGAATAGTAACTCACATTGGCGACCATTGTGTAAGTGAGGTTGTGGGATGAATATGATATCTGAGGAATCGGTTGAGGAGATAATGTCTCATAAATCGAAATTGGAGCGGCGACAATGATAACTGCAATGACGGCGAACATTATCATTTTAGTGCTCTTCTTTCGCATCTCAATAAATTATTAAGAATGTATATATATTTTTTTGTGATACCCAAGTTCTATGTTCTGTGAAAAATGTGGTTCGCTTATGTCACCAATAGGTGGAAAATACATATGTTCAAGCTGCGGCCATGAAGTGAACAAGAAGTCCGTGGCAAAGGCTGACAGAATTGTCTCAAAGTCAGCCGGTAAAGAGGTAATCCTGGTTAAGGAAGAAAAGTCTGCAGAACCTCTTGATTCTGATGCAGTTTGCCCGAAATGCCATCATTCCGGTGCTTACTATCTGCTCAAACAGACCAGATCCGCTGATGAGCCTGAGACGAAATTCTACACCTGCGAGAGCTGCGGATACAGATGGAGAGAATACTGAGATTTACGAAACAAGTTCTGCATAAATAAATAATATCAGCATTTAGATCAGGAGATGATATAAAATGGTGCTCGAAGGTTTTGCGTCTTCCCTCAGGGAGACAATCAGGAAAATATCAAGATCTTCCTATATTGACAGGGAAACGATTAAGGAAGTTGTAAAGGATCTTCAGAGAATCCTTCTTAAGAGCGATGTAAACGTAAAACTTGCACTTAATCTTTCAAAAGTCGTAGAGTCGAGGGCAAATGATGAGAAACCTCCATCAGGTATGGCACCACAGGATTTCATCGTTAGGATCATTTATGAGGAACTTCTTAAGATAATGGGGGTTGAATCGAACATTGAACTCAAGCCACAGACAATAATGCTTGTCGGGCTTTATGGTCAGGGAAAGACAACATCTGCAGGAAAACTTGCCAGGTTTTTTGAAAAGAAGGGGCTGTCTGTCGGGTTGGTAGCTGCCGACGTCCACAGACCAGCCGCATACGAGCAGCTGGAACAGATTTCCAGACAGGTTAAGTGCAGCTTTTATGGTGACAGGACTGAAAAAAACCCCGTCAGGATAACGGAGCATGGTCTGAAGGCACTGGAATCCAGCCAGGTTAAAATAATTGACACGAGTGGAAGGGATTCTCTTGACAGGGAGCTTCTGGACGAGATAATAAAACTCAAGAATGCTGTCAAGCCTGATGTTGTTCTTTATGTTATAGACGCCGCTGTTGGACAGCAGGCCGGTCCACAGGCAACAGCAATTAACAGCGCTGTGGGCATAAACGGTGTCATAATAACAAAGATGGATGGGACAGGGAAAGGTGGAGGCGCTCTCAGCGCAGTATCAGAGATAAAGGCACCTGTATACTTCATCGGAACAGGGGAGCACCTTGATGATTTTGAGATATTTGATCCGAAGAAATTTCTTTCCCGGCTTCTTGGACTGGGCGATCTGAGCAGCCTGCTGGAAATTGCGGAAACTGCCGAGATCACTGAGGAGCAGGCTGAAGAGTCCATGAGCAAGCTAATGTCAGGAAAATTCGATCTCATGGACATGTATGACGTCTGGGAAAAATTTGCAAAACCTGGCCTCATGAGAAAATTTGTTGATGCTCTGCCACTTGCCAAGTTACCTGGTTCAGATAAGTTAAATGAGAATACCCTTCAGATGGCGGAAGGAAAACTCTCCGTTTATCGCACAATACTCGACAGCATGACATACAAAGAATTGAAGGAGCCTGATATTATCAATGCGAAAAGAATAGCAAGAATATGCAGGGGCTCAGGCAGGAAGGAGGAGGAGGTAAGATCACTCCTGAAGGAATTCAAATCAATGAAAAAGAATCTGAAGCAGCTTCAGGGAAACAGGAATTTCAAGAAGATGCTCAGGACGCAGATGAAATCTGGCAACTTTGGTCTGGAAAACCTCGGTGCCGATACCAGTGCATAAATCTGTAAATATTTTTGAGAAAATATTAAATTAATTCTTCAAGCTCCGCAACCATTTCAGGGTATTTTTCCTGTATTGCTCTCAGGATTTCCTCCACTGATATTTCAGTCATCTTCACATCAGAGATTATGTCCACAAGCTTGTCCAGGCTCTCGTCAGATAATTTACCAAGCTTTTCTTTTGCTATCCAGTTCCTGAGGTGCTTTCTCTGGAACTTGTCCTTGACGAGTTTTTCGTACCTGTTCATCATCTCCTGTGAAAAATCATTTTCCTCAATTGCCTTCTTTGAAATTTCAGCTGCGTACTTGCCAGAAACATAACCGTTGGCTATTCCACCCCCGGTTATTGGATCAATAAGTCTTGCAGCGTCACCAACGAGCAGTAAGCCGGGCAGAGTGAACTTATCCCTCACCTTTGAAACCGATACCCCGCCTGTAATCTGCTGAATGGTTCTGCCCTTGGCATATCCGGGGTGCTTCTTGATCCAGTTATCAAGGTAGTTTCTCACGTCCCATCGATCCTTCATTGCTGATATTGTTACACCTATACCGACATTCGCCTCTTTCTCACCCTTTGGAAAGACCCAAATGTATCCTGCAGGAGCGCAGTTTCCAAGATAGAAATCTGTGAAATCCGCATCGGAATCAACCCCTATCATCCTGTATTCTATGCATGAGATTATGTCATTTTTTGCAAGTATGACTGACTTGAGTCCAGCCCATCTGCCGAATTCGCTTTCAAACCCATCTGCAGCTATGACCATCTTTGCCTTAACATCAACGAGGTCGCCAGTGTGCCTGACCTTGGCGCCGACAACCCTGTTTCCTTCCTTTATTACAGAAAGCGCAGGCGATTTAACCCAGATATCTGCTCCTTCCTCGGCAGCAAGTGCAGCCATCTCCTTGTCAAACTTGTCCCTTTCGATGACAAAACCCACCTCGTTACCTGCGTTCTCAGCTGTTAGCGTAATTGGCTTCCTTTCAGACGGCCCGTATATCCTGGCCCCCTTTACCTCATCAGAGATCCAGTGAGGATTTGGTTTGACCTCATATTCCTTCATCCAGCCCTTTGAAACACCCTCGCCGCACCTGACCGGAGAACCGATGTCAGGCCTCTTTTCTATCATTAGCGTTTTGAGGCCGGCCCTCGCAGCAAACCTGGCAGCAGAGCTCCCTGAAGGGCCAGCTCCCACCACCAGAACATCATAGTTTAGCATGGAACCACTCTGCCGTAATCGCTGCAGTGGGACAGCCGATAACGCAAAAACCACATTTTATGCACTTATCCTCATGTATATCGATAACAGTATCGTCCATGAAGATTGCATCTGTAGGACACATTCCAACACATGCGCCGCAGTAGTTACAAAGACCACGATCCACGTCCATTTCTGTTTTAACCTTGAGTTCTACCATCTTATCACTCATTTCATCCGATCATATAGAAATGATCGTCCTTGGGTCGCAATCATAATAAGTATATGTTCTTTTTGTCTCGATTGATTTCGTTAAGCGCCAGGCCAAACTAAAGATAAGAATCCTGCTTCGCCGTTGAAATTTTAGTCATTATTCATTTCGCCGTGGATAACGCTTAAAAGAGCCTTCTACATACTGAAGGATAATGAGTTCAGGCGAACATTATGATGCTGTTATATTAGGAGCGGGCACAAGTGGTCTTGCTGCTGGATCGGCACTTGAAAAAGCGGGTAAAAATTACATCATAATAGATGCAAAGGAGGAGATTGGAAAACCTGTCAGGTCAACAGGGGCAGTCTCGGCGGAATGGGTGAACCGCATTGGTATGCCAAAAGATCCTAGCATCCTCTGTTCAGACATAAAGAGGATAAAGTTCGCTACAGATCTCGGTAGAAGCGTAAAACTGAGATATGACAATTCGGTTGGCTACGTATATGATTTTGAGAAATATGAAAAATTCCTGGCCCATAAATTCTCGGGTAAATTGAACGTTCAGATGCGTACGAAGGTCCTGGAAATTTCAGATAATTCTGTTCAGACGGATAATGGCACATTTTCTGCTGATTATATAGTTATGGCGCTTGGCCCGCAATCAAGATTTGGCAAGAAGCTGGATAAACAAAATGTTCTTGTTGCATATGAGGAGATCCGAAAGGCACCGAAGAGGGATGATTTTGACATGATACTATGGTTTACTGATATGGCTCCCGGCGGTTATGTCTGGGATTTCCCGAATGACAATAACAGCCGCAAGATCGGTGTTTGCTATTACCCTGATCCTTCTAAAAAGCCAAAGGATGTGCTGGCGGCATTTACTGAAAAATATCCAGAGATAGGAGGGGAAATGGAGGAAACCATGGCGCATCAGATTCCGCTGGGAAGACCGGATGACGTTGTCGTTTCAGGGAACAGGGCATATGTCGGTGACATGGTAAACGCTGTTCTTAACACAACTGCTGGTGGTCTGCAGGGAGCATTCTGGAGCGGCCTGGAGGCTGGAAGGGCAATAGCGGGCGGTGACCTGTCGCTTTACCAGCAGAAGTGGGATCAGGAGATAAAACCCTGGCTGATGAGGCATCACAATATACATAGATTCATGCATAAAAACGGTGTCAGATCGATAAACAGGCTTATGCTCTATTCAAAGTTTATGACAAAGAGCAGGAAAAAGAAAGTCTTTGCGGGCCTTTAATTCAATTTTCAGGCACCATGAGTTTAAGGAATTTTCCTGAGTCGCAGTCCGGAGGTGACCCTGAAATGTTTTCATTCTTTGATATCCATTTTAGAAGGCTCGCAAGGGAGGAATTGAGCTCTCTGCCGCTTTGAGTAAGCGAATATTCTACCTTAATGGGTGTTTCATTGTAAACATGCCTTTCAAGGATGCCTTTCGCTGATAGATGACTCAGCAGAGAAGAAAGCGTGGATGGAGATATGCCTTTCAGGGATCTATATATATTATTGAACCTCATGACACGTTTTTCTCCAATCATTGCAATTAGAAGTATGGCCCATTTCCTGCCAATCAGATCGATTAAACCATCAAATGAACATTCGCAATATAGATTACCTTTTTCCTCCAATGCCACTATTGTGCATCGAAGTTACTGATTTAAGTGCTTCGATTTATGTAGTGTCCTGAGAGAATGACAACATACAAATTTGAATTCTGTGTTAACTGCTATGCGGATAAGGCTCTGAAGGATGCAAGAGACGTTCTACTGGAAAACGCACATTCAGAAGATGTGGAGATTGTGTTGAAGCTAGGAAGACCCGGCTCTTACAGCATATCAAAGGACGGCGCACCTTTCCTTCCGGAATCGAATAAAAGAGTTAAAAACGATGACGAAGATAATACCTGCTGTTCAGTGCTGTTGATAAAATAGGCTTAATATTATGAAATACCTTTTTGTCTGCATTGAAAATGCTGGGAGAAGCCAGGCTGCAGAGGCTTTTGCTAAATCGATGGGTCTGGATGCCATGAGCGCCGGTACCATTCCTGCGAAAGAGGTAAATCCAGTTATCAGAAGGTTGCTTGAAGCAAGGGGAATTGTGGCAGAAAATATGCATCCAAAGCTTCTCGATATGGATATGATCGGCTGGGCCGATTTCGTCGTCACGATGGGTTGTTCGATAGAATCCGTATGTCCCGCTGTCATCATCGACAGGATGAATGTCAAGAAGATTGCCTGGAATATTGAAGATCCAAAGGGAAAGAGCGAAAGAGAGGTAGCAAGGATCCTTGATGAAATTGAGGAAAAGGTAAAATCGCTCAAACTGTCGATGCAATCAGAAGAATGAAAGAATGGCGGTCCTGTTCCTTCTCTCTATTCTTATTTTTGCAATTACGCTTGCCGCTGTCCTCTATAACCCATGGAGACTGGGTATTGGTGTATGGGCAGTCATTGGAGCTGCCGCAGGTATACTGTCAGGCGTGACAAGTCTTTCAGATATTGGAATAGTATGGAACATCGTTGGGAATGCCACGCTAACCTTTGTTTCAATAATTATTATAACACTGATATTTGATGAAGCGGGCTATTTTGAATTTATTGCCCTGAAACTCTCCTCAAGATTCGGAGAGAGCAGCTTCAGGGCCTTTGTAATATTTCTCCTTCTGGACGCGGTTGTTGGTGCGCTCTTCGCGAACGACGGGGCTGCGCTGGTGATGACACCGGTTATCATATCGTTCCTCAAGAAGAGCGGCCTTGGGAAGAAAGCATGGATGGCATTCATTATGTCTGTTGGCTTCGTGGCTGATTCCTCAAGCCTGCCTCTTGTGACCAGTAACCTTGTGAACATAGTGAGCGCAACGTATTTCTCAATTTCATACACCACCTATTTCCTGCATATGGTTCTTCCGTACGTAGTATCTGTATTTGCAAGCATTGGCGTCTTGATACTCATTTACAGAAAGGACATCAGAGGAAGATTAAACAGGGAGATCATTGAAGATCCGCGTTCTGTGGTAAATGACAGGCTCATTTTCATGCTTGCATCTCCTGTTATAATCATAATGATTGTTGCGTATTCAGTAACAGGTTTCTACGGCATTCAGGTGGCATATGTAGCCGTTCCGAGCATGATCGCCTTACTGCTTCTTTATTCACACAGGCATTTTGCAAACTCAAAGAAGATACTCAAGGAAGCTCCATGGCAGGTTGTTTTCTTTTCACTCGGTATGTATCTGATAGTCTTTGGAATGTCCCAGGCCGGACTGCAGTCAATACTGACCGGTGTTATCACATATCTTCACCGACTAGGTGGGCTGTCCGGCACTGTACTGCCTGGCTATCTCTTTGCGACGATGGCGGCATTCATGAATAACATGCCATCTGTTATGCTTGGAAGCATTGCGATTGCACATACATCTTACAATTCTTCGTTGATCTATGCCAATGTTATAGGTAACGACATCGGCCCTAAATTTACGCCGATAGGTTCACTGGCAACCCTTCTCTGGATATATTCTGTAAAAAGAAAGAGTGGAATAGTAATAAATGCTCGATATTATATGAAGATCGGCCTTATATCCGCCCTGCCAGTGCTCACAGTCACTTTAGCTGTACTAATGCTTGTTTGAATCCTGTTTCAATGTTTTATTATGATTTTTCCTGTAAAAATTACAAAATTCCGTTATATTACAGATATCGCACTTCGGATTTATTGGCCTGCATATCTTCTTTCCAAATTCCACCATGACAGGATTGAAGCCCAGCCATAGCTTCTTTGGAATGATTCTCATCAGGTCAGATTCCACGTCATCCGGTCTCTTCCCGGATGAAAGGCCAATCCTTCTTGATATCCTGAAAACATGGGTGTCAACCGCTATAGCCGGAATTCCCATCGAATCTGCGAGAACAACATTGGCGGTTTTCCTTCCTACACCAGGAATTTTCATCAAATCATCAGCATTAACTGGAACATTTCCACCGTAATGTTCCTTGATGATCCTTGCAGCCTGTATCACCCTTTCAGCCTTGACCTTGTAAAACCCAACCTTGTTGATCAGGCGCTCCACGTCTTCCTGCTTAGCACTTGATAGACCGTTTGGATCTTTGTACCGCTCAAACAGCCTTCTTGCAGCCGGATCAGTTACCTCATCCTTTGTTCTGTGTGACAGGATAGTTGTGATGAGGACCCAGAATGGATCATGAAATTCAAAGTGATGCGGTGGCGCTTTTTCTTTGATCCTCTCGTATATTATTTCTATATTCTCCTTCAGGATCCGGCTTGGCATCTAAATCAGGCCTATCTTCCTGGCTGCCTTTTCGAATGCCTCCACTGTTTCTAGTATGTCATGTTCGCTGTGCAGTGCAGAAGGCATCAACCTGATCCTTGCAGCTCCAAGTGCCACAGTCGGGTACACTATCGGAGAGGCAAAGATATGATGTTCTTCGTAAATTATCCTGCTTATTTCAAGCGCATCAGATTCCTTTCCTATCATGACAGGGGTGATAGGCGTCTTGCTGTTCCCTGTATTGAGGCCGATCTTTGAAAGTTCTGTCTTGAGAAGCGAGGAATTATGCCAGAGCTTCTTGAGGAGCGAATCATCGCGTTCCAGTATCTGTATTGCTTTCAGGACAGCACCAACTTCTGGCGCATCAAGAGCACTGCTGAATAGGAAGGGCCTTGCCCTCTGTTTCATAAGAAGCATAAGATCTGAATCTCCGGCTACAAAACCACCCATGGCTCCTATCGCTTTTGAAAAAGTGCCCATCTCTATGTCAACCTTTCCAGCAAGGTGAAAATGATCAACAATACCACGCCCGTGATCGCCAAGGACGCCTTCTCCGTGTGCATCATCCACATATGTCATTGCATCAAATTCCTCACCCAGCTTTACTATCTCCGGAAGGGGCGTTATGTCTCCGTCCATGCTGAAAACGCCATCGGAGATTATTAAAGCCTTTTTACCTTCCTTTCTGTGCTCAGATAGCTGCTTTCTGAGATCCTCCATGTTTAAGTGCTTGTATACGACCCTCTTTGCCCCGGACAGTCTCACGCCATCTATAATACTGGCATGGTTGAGTTCTTCACTGAAAACTATGTCGTCCTTGCCAGCGAGTACGGGGATAGCAGCGAGGTTTGCCAGAAGGCCGCCCTGAAAAACGACGGATGAGGACATATGCTTGAATGCCGCAACCTTTTTCTCGAGTTCCTCGTGCAACAGCATCGTGCCTGCAATTGAGCGTACCGCGCCGGCACCAACACCATACTTCTCAATTGCATCAATCGCTGCCTTCCTGATTTCACTGTTTCCTGCAAGACCGAGATAGTTGTTTGAACACATATTGATGTAATCTTTCCCGCCTATGCTGACATGAGCCCCCTGTGGTGTCTCTATTGTCCTTATCGGAACAAGCCGGCCTGCCTTCCTTAGGTTTTCAAGTTCCTCGTTTACCCATGTTTTAGATTTCATGCTTACTATAAGGAATCGCTATAAGATTAACTTAACCCTGATATCTGACAAGTAATATATCTGAACTTTGCATTTCCCTGCATGAGTAAAGTCCTGGTAACTGGTGCTTTTGGCCAGGTTGGTTCCGATCTATTGAAAGGACTGATCATCAAGCACGGAAAAGACTCGGTTATTGCAACGGATATTTCAGATCCACCATCCTTTTTCAAGGAATTACATTCGGAAAAACTTGATGTTAGAAAACCGGAGATGCTAAAGAAGATCCTCCTGGAAGAGGACGTTAAGAGAATATATCATCTCGCATCTATCCTGTCTGCCTCAGGGGAAAAGAATCCCTTTTTGGCTTTTGATGTCAATATAAAGGGAACTTATGATCTCCTGAGAGTCTGCTCTGAAATTGAAGGCATCTCTGTCATGATTCCAAGCAGCATAGCAGTATACGGAACTGATTCGCCCAAGAACAACGTTTCAACCAAAGCACCAACAAGACCAGGGACAATGTATGGAATATCCAAGGTGACTGGCGAGCTCCTCGGTATGTATTTTTACAAAAAATTTGGTCTGGACGTCAGGGGATTAAGATTCCCGGGATTAATCAGCTATGAGACTCAACCAACTGCAGGAACAACAGATTATTCAGTTGACATGTTTATTCATGCCGTCAAAGGGCTGAAATATAGCTGCTATCTTAGAGCGGACACGATGTTGCCTATGATGTATATGCCGGATGCGATTAAATCCATGATTAATTTATCCGAAGCTGATCCTTCCAGGCTTATAAGAAGAATTGACTACAATGTTTCTGCCTTCAGTTTTACACCGTCGCAACTATATTCTGCAATAAGGAAGATAATACCTGGTTTCACAATGGATTATAAGGTTGATTCCCGCCAGGAAATAGCTGATTCTTGGCCTGCCAGCCTTGATGTTTCCGATGCAGTTCAGGAGTGGGATTTCAGGCCTGAATACTCGATGGAATCCATGGTTGCTGACATGATCATGAATTTAAGGAAGGATTAGAGATGGCTAAATACAACTGGTCTTTTCTTAAAATGTCACATTCTGATCCACTTGTTCTGTCTTATGGGAGAGACGGTTACCTGCGTTCTTCACCTGAAAAATGCCTTAAAAGCGTTATTTCTGGGGAATCCCTCAAGGCGATGGTTTCACTTGTTTCCTATATTGAAAACATGGATAGGTTAAAAATGATTGATGGCCCTTTAATTTCCTTCAGGAACCAGTCAGTTTCAACACTTTTGATCTCAAGGGATCGTTATCTTTCTAATGATATAGAAATAGCAGTATCTGGAGATACGAGAACAACAGAATTTTACATGGAGCGCGTGCTTGAAGCGATGAGAATCAAATTTAATGTGAAGAGGAGCACAGGAATCGAAGCTTCGGATCTCCTGGAGGAATCGCCCTATGCCCTTGTGATAGGAGATGAAGCCCTTAAGGTATATGGATCAAGATACAGGATTCTTCTGGACATTGGTTATGAATTCTCCAGAATTTTCCAGATGATACCAGTATATGCAGTCAGCACAGCTCTTTTGAATTCGTCTGTCAACTCAGAGGATTTTTTCCTGAAGACGGATAAATTCAGGTCGAAATGTACTGATGACCTTTCAAGTCGTCTCGGGATATCAAGAATGATTGCATCCAGATATTACTCAAATCTTAGCTATTTACCTTCGTTAAGCACAAAGGCAACAATTGACTACGTCTTATCTTTCTTCAGTTGATAATGTTTCAAGGTAGAATGATACGAGATCGGTCTTGTCGAAATAAGATTGAAGCTAGGCTTTCAATAGTTCCTTCCTTGCCAGAACCTTTTGTGCATAAATTTTTGCACCGAGATGAGTGAATAATTCCATTGCTTTATTCAGTGACTCGTCTGATTTATTGAGGTTTCCAGTACCGTGGTATACAGTTGCAAGAAGCAGCAGATCACGTCCTGCAAAAAACCTGAACCCGAGTTCATTCCATATGTCTATTGAACTGGTTAATTTATCTTCAGCTTCGTTAAATTTTTCTTCTTGCATGTCTATAACAGCTCCTGCGCGATAATGTAGCGCAGCCAACCATTTTTGATTCAGCGAAGAAGCCATTTCTCCTAGCAAATCATGTCGCTTGCGTGCCTCGTCCAGTTTACCGTTCCTGGCAAGAGCTTCTGCAGACGTCGAATATATAAGGGCCCTCGGTAATAATGTCTCGCTGGTAATAGGCTTATCTCTGTACAACATTTCTGCCCTTTCGAGCGCTCTACTGAAATTGTCATAGGCTTCAGTATCTAAGTTATAAAGGAGTTCTGGAATTATGTGAAGAAATCTGTATTGCATTCCCTCTAATTGGGCTATATTGGCTAAGCATTTTAGGAACTCACCGCTATCTCCGTTGGCAAGATAGTACCAGGATAGTACACCATTCTTAAAGGCATTAAAGTGATGATCAACTGAAGTTCCCATTATTGACATTAAATCCTTCCTTGGAATATTGTTCAATTCTTGCTTCGCCTCCTCGAAGCCTTTTGCAAAAACAGAGTAAAAATAAGTGCTTTCAAGTTTTAGCAGACTTGTATAATTGTGGCTTCCTTGATTTTCAGAATCTTCGATAGCAATATCAAAGGTATCTTTAGCCTTTGTGAAATCCATCATAGCAAAAAAGTAATTGTTAGCAAGAAAATCACAAACAACTGACTTTAGCATTCTCAGATTAACGTTCTTCTCAGTTAATGGATTGGATAACGATTTTATAATATCTTGGTAACCTTGAATAAGGGACTTTATGTCAGCTTCTGATTTTATGTCATTGATGGAGAGCCTCACAATTGCCGCCAAAAAAATTAAGGACTTATTGGAAAAATTGTTAACCTTATCCCTGTTTTCTTCTGCGAGCTTCATCAAAATAGATGACACCCTTTTTGCCTCGTTGATGTCCCCCTGAAGCTGGGCTACCGCAGTATAAGAAAGTAAAAAATTAAATCTTGCTTCAAACGTTTCGTCGGAGTCCTTAATAGACTCTACTTCTCTGTATATGGTCTGTATCTCGTTTGTATTATATTGAACAAAAATTTCGGCTGATTCGATAAATTGCCTGTCATCGCCTATTTCCCTAAAAATATCCATAGCCGATCGGGCGTTTTTATAAAGGTTACTAGGATCAATGCCTCTCAGACTTCTGGCAATCTGGAGGTGCAGGTGTGCAGTTTCCCTTTTCTTTTCGTTCGGATCTGGAAACGGAATCGCGGAGATTATTTCAAGGCAATTTTCATAAGCGTTGGCAGCCTTGGAAAACTCTGCCATGGAATAGAATAGATCCGCCTCCATCTTCCTGTATTTAAAAGATTTTGCAAGATTCCCCCCTTCCTGAAAGTGCTCTGCGAGACTTGAAATTGATAAACCATCTATATTTTCTTCCGGAGTACTCTGTTCCATAATCTCACCGATTTTTTCGTGCAACCTTTTTCTTCGGATCATGCTGATGTCTCCGTAAAGTATCTCCCTGACCTGCGGATCGGTGAAATATATCCTGACAGACCCCATTCCTCCCTTTCTTTCAGAGAGGAATTTCTTTTCTATAAGACCCTCAAGTAGGTCCATGAACTTATCCTCGTCATTTATACCGGAAAGTTTCATCAATATTTCATAATCAAAATCCTGACCTATTACGGATGCAGTCCTTAAAAGGTTAAGATAATCCTCACTCAATCCCTCCAGTTTAGATTTCACAATGCTTCGCAATGATGTTG
>JAJZLW010000077.1 GCA_021850505.1 Thermoplasmata archaeon | reverse complement strand
CCGACAAGCACGCCGAGATCGTAACTTCTCGGGAGCATCTCTCCTGTCCATGATGGAACTGTCGGACGCATACCAGTTGCATCCTTGACTATTACCCTGTTTCTTCTTGTGCTCAGAAACATGTGGATCTTGGCACCAAGTACAAAGACATCACCAGGTTTCAAGCGTTCAACAAACTTGTCGCTCAGCTGACCAAGATGCTTTCCAGCCTCATTCATTACCTGGTAGTCCGCCTCTTCCGGTATTGTGCCAACATTCATGAAGAAGATCATTCTTGAGCTCTTCTTCTTGCCGAATTTTTGATCGGTTTCATCCAGCCATATCTTGGAATAAATTGTCTGGTCCTCGACCTGACCGGCCAGATACCTTAACGTGTTCATGTAATCAGCATGATCAAGGTTATGATATGCAAAGGAACCTTTCAGAAGATCATAAGCCTCCTCGATGCCCCATGCCTTTTCAAGTGACATGCCCACAAGGACCTGTGAGAGGACGTCAAGAGAATTTTCAGGCACAGTCACCCTATCTATTTCCCTGTCGTAAGCGGCCTTCGTAAGTACGGCGCATTCCACCAGATCATCCAGTTCAAAAACAACAAATCTCCCTTTCGATAAAACATCAAGGCCATGCCCGGATCTTCCTATTCTCTGCAGCCCCTTGGAGACAGACTTGGGGCTTCCAATCTGTATGACAAGATCAATGAATCCTATGTCAATCCCCAATTCCAGGGAAGTCGATGTTATCACGCACTGAAGTTCACCGTTCTTAAGCCTGTTCTCGACATCAAACCTTGTTTCCTTTCCAAGGGAAGAATGGTGTGCTTCTATGCTTTCAATTCCCCTCGCCTTCAACCTGATCGCGACATGTTCCGTCCCGCTCCTGGTATTGGTGAAAATCAAGGTTGTTCTGTGCTTCCTGATCAGGTCTGTGAGGATATCATACATCTTTTCATTGGCTACCTCATAACTGACCTTTGTCAGATCAGAAACTGGTGTCAGGACTTTAAGATCTAACGACTTCTTGATATCTGATTCAATTATTTCGAAGGGTCTTCTTTCGCCGTTGTTATAGCCGCAGAGATACGTTGCAATGAGATCGAGCGGCGCCTGCGTGGCTGACAACCCTATCCTCACAACGTTGCCTGTGATAGCTTCAAGTCTCTCCAGGTTTGCGGAAAGAAGGGTACCCCTCTTGTTTGACGATATCTCGTGGATCTCATCTATTATAACATATTTTATGCTTTTAAGGTGTTCCCTGAATTTTGGCGCAGTAAGGGATAAAGAGAAGGATTCCGGGGTCGTGATCAATATGTGAGGCGGTTTTCTCAGCATCTTCTGCCTTTCGTTCTGCGGTGTGTCACCAGATCTTACGCCAACCCTGATCGATGGAAAATCGTGCCCATGCTCTTCTGCTATTTTATAAATCTCATTCAGGGGTTCTTTCAAATTCCGGTCTATATCATTGGCAAGCGCTTTAAGAGGGCTGATATAGAGACAGAAAACAGAGTCTTTTAATAAACCGTTTCTTGCCTGTATGAACAGTTCATTAAGGATTGCGAGAAAAGCAGAGAGCGTTTTACCTGTTCCAGTTGGACTTGAAACAAGAACGCTCTTCCCTGCATGTATCAGAGGAATAGCTTTTTTCTGAGGATCAGAAAGACCGCTGTACTTCAGGTTGAACCATTCTGATATTAGTGGATCGAGAAATGGCAGCTCATTCTCTACTCTGAAGATGTTTTGCAGTGGTTCTTCCATGTCGGAAATCCTTGATTAAGTTTAAATGAATATATAACAGTTCTGTGAATTCAGGAGATAGAGATAAGTTAAATTTTACCTTAACAGTTATCCAATAAATAGCGAGATGTATTATACCAAATTTCTCTTAACAGTTAATACCAGTCCACAACGGTAGAATGTGTAAATCATTTCGGGGGATATGATGGTGCGTGATAAAATGATAAACATTGAATCTCAGAGCAGGAAGGATTATTACATGGATGGAGAGGAAAAGTTTGGTTATTTCACTTCTAGAATTTATAACATGACGAAGCTTTCAGGGACAATAAGGGATTTTTACAGATTCATAACAGATGATATCAGGAAAATAAGGCCTGCAAGGATCCTGGACATAGGAAGTGGTACCGGTACGATACTGATGACCGTATTAAAAGAAAATCCTGAGATAAGTGGGATTGGAATAGATCCGTCAAAGCACATGGTACGTAAGGCAAACCTGAAATCGAAGAGAAAGGGTTTATCAGGTAAACTGAGGTTTTTGCAGGGAAGCAGCAGACAGATAGAAGTTTCACAGAAGTTTCCTTTAATAATTTCATCACTTTCATTTCACCACTGGAAAGAACGCAACGCATCGCTTGTAAATATAATGAAATACCTTGATGAATCAGGAAAATTCATAGTCTACGAGATGTATGATGACGGAAGCCTCAACAGGAAATTGGTTAAATCACACCTGATGTCATCAGACGATTTCAAGAGGATATCTGAGGCAACCGGTTTTC
>JAJZLW010000072.1 GCA_021850505.1 Thermoplasmata archaeon | reverse complement strand
ATCCGGTTATAGAATATCTATCGCCTCGTACAATTATAAGGATGATCTTTTACAATGAGCCAAATACTGAAGTGTCAATCCGGGCGTGTAAAATCATATAATATATGTCGGAGTGATATTTCTAATTATGACAATAGAAAAGGTTTACGTGATACCGCATGGGGATGAGATACTTGACATGCCTAACCGTGAATCCGTAGAGATGCATGACAGGATAGTGCATATGACTCATACTGATGGATCTGATATTATAGTAATAATTTCACCGCATGGTTTGCGTCTCCAGGATAAAATATCGGTGGTTGGAACACAAAAATGCGGGGGCTATTATAAGACAGCGAGCAGGAGATTACGGCGGATGTATAACGTAGACCAGCAGAAGGCTGTTGATCTTGCAGGCGCCACGGAAGGATACTCGGAAATAGTCTCTTTCCTGACTGCTTCTGGACCACATTCTATTTTTCCAATGGATTTTGGCATGATGATACCGCTTGAATTCTTCAAAATTAGAAGAATAATACCAATGGGTCAACCAAGGCCTGAAAGCGTCGATGGACTTGTTGAATTTGGCCGCCGCCTTAAGGTATGGGCCTCGAACCAGAAGGAAAATATCAGTATTGTAATAAGTGCAGATCAGGCACATACTCATTCCCCTGCCGGCCCGTATGGATATTCAGTTGCAGCAAAGGAATATGATGAATTAATCCAGAAATGCATAGTTGAGTCTAACCTGAAGCAGGTACTGTCATTAAGAAATGATTTCCTGCATTCTGCAAAACCTGACAGTTTCTGGAACATGGCAATTCTTGATGGCATTCTCCACGATGGTGACATAAGAATGAAATTTGTTTATTATTATGTGCAGGTTTACTTTGGGATGCTCGCAGCGGTTTCTGAATAGCTGTGAAAATTAAATAACAGTTTTGCCTATTGGAGATGCATGGATACAGAAATGAAGATAAAGGCTCTTCTTGTCTTTGCTTCAGTTGTAACTGCCATTTTTGGTTATATGGTAGTTGCTGGATTTCTATTATGGACTCCTTAGGGTGCTGAGAAATGATTGATGAATTAAAGAGCCTGAGGCAACAGCTCCTGTTTAGCGGGAAGTTTGATCCGCCGGAATTCAGGAACTGCGTGATTGCCGGTATGGGTGGTTCAGGAATAGCCGGAAGGATCTTTTCTGATATATATACAAAGAAGCCGGTAATATGCCTTTCCTCCTACGAAATACCTGATTTTGTTGATTCTGATACTCTCTTCATAGGCATGAGTTATTCAGGTAATACTGAGGAGACCATAGCAGCTTTCAGGGAGGCAGAAAGAAGAGGGGCTCAGATGGCTGCGATCACATCGGGCGGTGCTCTTGAAAAAATGTGCCACAGGACTGTGAAAATACCTCAGGGGCTGCAGCCCAGGTCTGCACTTGGTTATCTCTTTGTCCCGCTTGCACTCTCTATTATACCGGGTGCTGCTGAGGATCTGATTGAGGCCTCAAATCTTGTTACAGAAATCGACAATGACAATTCGTGGATAAAAACCATGGCGGATTCTATGGTGGATAAAGGTAGGATTCCAGTCATACTGGGCTATCCTCCCTTTCAATCGGTTGCATATCGCTGGCAAACCCAGTTCAACGAAAACTCAAAATTACTATCTTTCAACCTGACTTTCCCGGAACTGGATCACAATGCCATAATGGCCCTCGAAAAAACATATAATAAGGATTCATTTGTTTATTACACCTTTGGTGGTGCACAGGGGAGAATAAAGAACAGGGTTAATTTTACACTTGATCTCACGACAACAGAGGCCATAGAGATACCGGTCAAAGGTAAATCCAATATAGCGAAGACATTCTATCTGACACATATTGGGGACTACATTTCTTATTATGCCGCACTGAAGAGAAAGGTTGAACCATTGGATGTAACTACAATAGAAAGACTCAAGGGTCTGTTGAGCAAGGTCTAAATAATCTGCGAACTCCCTGGTGGGAGGATCCCGTCAATTTCATCCCTCTCGAAACCCAACCGATCGGCGATCTGCCTGGCAACCTCTGTCCTCTTTGATCTTCCGGGTATTATCTTTATGCACCCCTCGTTAAAGACATCCTCATCCGGAGACGCCATTGGTATCCTTATTCCCTCTATTTCATACGCCCCTATATATAATGCAAGAGGAAGGTTAAAAACATAATTTCTCTTGCCCCTGATTACCCATGAGCCTGATGAAATGAACTCACCTGACTGTGGTGTTTTTGAAACCTGTTCTGGAAAAACCCAGTAGGCCGAGCCTGATGCCTGGCCAGCGCTCCATGCTCTCGAATAAGATACGGCAAACTGTGCAGATTCCCTTATGCTCTTCTCACCAGGTCTTATGCTGTTCACAGCTTTCACAATCGTGCTGGGAGCGCCGTATAGATCTGCGTGGACATAGATATCAAACTGTTCCATGTGTTTCTTTACGACCTTCTCGTTTGTCTTTCTATCCTTTCCAGCAACAACTGTATTTCCCTCTGAAGTTATGAACCACCTGTAGG
>JAJZLW010000004.1 GCA_021850505.1 Thermoplasmata archaeon | reverse complement strand
CCGCAGACAAAAAGATTCTTGGATGGAATGTACCACAGAAGATAGATAACAGTATAGATAATGCAATGTTCTCTGTTAGTATTGCACTATATGCTCAATAGAGGCAAGTATTAGCTAAGAGTCCATCACGCAAGAAAATAGAGTGGTAGAAAAATCAGTAAAATTCAATGTGCCTATCTATCTAATAAAATACAGTAAAAAGTAATCTACAGGTTCAATCGCTGCTCTGGTAATGATTTACAATGTATTTATCTCAATTCCATTGTAAAATTTCATTGAGCCGGAAAACTAGGTGAAGATATATTACAATTTTTATGCGGTTAGATCAGCATTAAGGAGTTCACTCGCCTTCAAGTCCTAATTTCCGGATATACTAATTGGTGAAACCTTGAAGGAGGATGGAATAAATACGATAATCACTGAGAACGAGAAAGATTTCAGAAGAATACTTGGTCTTAAGATTATAAACCCCATCCATTCAGAACTTTAACAGAGTGAATTTGTTCTTATCAGAAAGACAATTTCCGCTGCTGATCTAAGGCTAACTGATTCGATAGTCGAAATGTTGTTTAAAATCTAGAAAGGCAGGTTTGATGGGTACAAGAGGATAGGCTGAAAGTTGTTATAAGCCTTTAATGCAATATGCTGCGTGGAAATAAATTAAAATTGATTAATTTCACCACTTTGAACCCCATTAAGGATGAGAAATCCCTTGACGTCGCACGCCTTGGATAGTGTGTTTGTAACATAGCAGTCTGAAGCTGCTGACTTCACGAGTTCTCTAATTGTTTCAAAGCTTTCGTGAGATTTTATATCCACAAAGTATTCGATTTCAGTGAAAAACCTTGGCCTGCTTATGGTGAATTTTCCATCCACCTTTATTACAAGATCATCAATCCGGATATTCATCGAACCTGCGCGTTCAGCGTAATGAACCATCTGGCACATCCCGAGGCTCGAGATAAAGTAGGATAGTGGGCTTGGTCCATTTTCGTCCGAGGCCCATGTGAAATCCTGGTTCTCCGGTTTTGTTTCAGAGAGTAGATTATCTCCCTTTTTCACTGTGACGCTGACCTTGGAGGTTACATTGCCCCGCTGGTCAAACATCGAAAACCTTGCCATTCTCTCCTTCATCCTCACCCTGAAGCTGTCATCAAAATTTACCATGGGTTCTGATGACTGGCAATTTCATAAAATTTTTCCATCAACCGTTGAGGGAGAATGGAAATAGCGTTCAGATTGTCACTATTTTCCCAAGAGCAGTTATCTCCAGCTCGGATCTTCCCCTTGAACCCTTGTTCACAGTAACGAGCCCAAGCTCTACTAGACCTTCTGAGTCCTCCGAACCATTCAGATGCCTGCTTATAAGCGATTTATCTAATCCGGTCATCTCAGAGAGCTGCTCCAGGCTTCCAATCCTACCATGCTTCCTTACAAGGGCATTAAGGATCGACAGCTTAGTTTCTGAGAGGATTCTCTGGTAACCAAGCTTGAGTATCGGTAACATGTGCACCCCCTTCGAATCAACCCAGAACGCCCTTATCCCAATAATAAAGGCAGAGGAAATTGCCGTGCATGATATGAGCTTGCCGCCGCCAGTTACATTAATGATGAAGTCATCATAATCGCTGCAGTTGTCCCTGTAAACTGATTTTACCGCCTCCAGAACCTCGTTCAAATCTCCCGACGACACCTTGACCTCTTCTACCTGCGTCATAAGTGCACTTGCAATCTGCTTGACAAATTCGTTAAATGGGATTTCAATCACCGGACTGCTTCCATGGACTTCCTCGCGGATTATGACTAACTTATCAAGAGGCATCAACCTGATCCCGTCCCTGACGCCCTTATATGATTGACCGTCAGAATATATTGCAATCTGTAGAGTTTTTCTCTGTTCGACTCTATCTTCTCCCATTGATCTGCCTAAACAATCCATGCTATTAAACATGAAGATTGAATTTATTCTGTTCTTACAAATCTTCGCATATAACAGTTGACTGCGTGTGTGGGTATACAATGACTTAAATAATGTTGGTAATGTTCTGTTTCGCTTGCTAATCAAGGGTTTTTTTTTCAAGTACTGCCTCGTATTAATGTCAACGGTTGACGGAATTGGCTTTTATATGATTCCAGTATGAGAATTTTCGATAAATATGGAACAGAATAAATGTGACGCATGCGGTAAAGTATTCGACTCGAAAGAACAGCTTATGGAGCACGCTAGGATGCACAAGGGAAATGCGAAATATTCCCCCAGGGTAAGCAGGGTGATAATTTCATCCATTATCGGTGGGGTATTTGGAGGTATCCTGATGCTACTTGTATTAATGACAGGGGCCTCTGCGATGGGGCTTCCTGATACCATTTTTGCACTCGTGATGGGGATGGGGCTTGGGGCATCAATGAGCTCGGGTGTGGCTGTCGGGGTACTCGCACATTTCACAGTCAGCATCGTGGCTGGCGCCATATTCGGCGCAATTGTCTCGTATGTCAAACCAATAAGGCTCAGAAGCGGACCGGTTTCACTCGTGCTTGGCCTTGTATTCGGCATCGTGGTATACCTTGTGTTCTTTCTGCCGATGGCTGAGACGGTGTTTGCATCAGTAATGATGAAGTTGATGGGCGTCAAAGCGGCAATGATGCTTCCGGATGTTCTCGTGGTAGGATTTATCGGGCATATTGTATACGGACTTACACTTGGAACAACAGCGTTCTATCTGGGTAGAAAAATATAAACTACCCATATTTTATTTATATTAAATCACTTGAGTAAAGGGATAGAGATGGAAACAAATTTTGACCTTGTAATAATAGGATCAGGATCTGCGGCAACTACAGCAGCATTTGAGGCGCTTGGTGAGGGAAAGAAAATCCTGGTCATAGACCAGAAACTGACAGGCGGTACTTGCGCCCTGAGGGGCTGCGATCCTAAAAAAATTCTTGTAGGTGTTACTGACTCACTGGAATCGGCTAAAAGACTACAGGGGCATGGAATAGCCAGCCTTGCCGGTTCAATCGACTGGAAGGACCTTATGGCATTTAAGACATCCTTCACTGAATCCATGTCCAGTGGGATCGAGGAAAGCCTTGTCAAAAACGGAATAGCTGTAATGCATGGCAGGGCAAAATTTACGGGTCCGGAGAGCATTAATGTTGACGGCAGATCAGTTGAGGGGAAGCAGTTCCTGATAGCTTCAGGCGTAAAAGCCTCAAATATTGGTTTCCCCGGTTCCGAGTATCTGATCGACAATGAAGGCTTTCTGAGCCTGCCTGAACTTCCAAAGAAAATTGTTTACATAGGAGGCGGCTACATATCTGTTGAATTCGCGAGCATAGCAAGAAAGGCTGGCTCCGATGTTACAATTATACAGCATCCAGACAGACTGCTTGTGAACTTTGACCGGGAGATGGTCGAAATACTTACAGGGCTCCTGAAAGATTCAGGAGTAAAGATAATTACAAACGCTTCGGTGAAGAAGATAATAAAATCCAATGGCGGATACAGCGTCGTCCTTTCAGAAAGAGGTAAGGATGAAATTGTTCCAGCTGATCTTGTTGTGCATGGTGCTGGAAGGGAATTCGATTCCGATATGGGACTGGATGCAGCACAGGTGAAGTGGTCAAAGAAGGGGGTGACAGTGAACGAATACCTGCAGAGTGTTTCAAATCCGCGGGTATATGCTGCTGGGGACTCTGCTGACACTGATGGGCCAAAATTGACTCCGGTGGCAGTCATGGAGGGACATGTTGCTGCAGAAAACCTACTTCATGGAAATTCTGTAAAGGCCGGATATACTGGCATACCAACCACTGTATTCACATCACCTCCACTTGCAATGGTCGGGATCACAGAAGAGGACGCGTCAAGGAAAAACATTGCAGTAACCATTAAAAAGGGTGAGATGACAAACTGGTACAATTCAAGAAGAAGAGGTATCCCAAAGGCATTCTACAAGGTGATTCTTGACAACGGTTCGAAAAAAGTCCTTGGCGCAAGTATCCTTGGAGAGAATTCAGAGGAGGTCATAAATATCTTCGCACTTGCAATCAGGATCGATATCGATGTCAGCACTTTGCTTTCAACACCGTTTACGTATCCATCTGATACGAATGACATCAAATACATGATTGGCTAAACCTGCAATTCCCCACTTACAACTCCTCCAAAGCTTTTGCAGATATTTAACCGTGTAGTCTTCTGACTAATTGGTGGATCGTTGCACAGACAAACCGCGAAATCTCTTGCAGATTTTTTATCTAACTGCTGTATTAAAAAGATATCGCAAAATAAGCTAACTGCAGTTAAAAACTTCAAATTTACATTGATCATGATGAGCGGCCTGTTGAAATAGAAATTAACCTTGGAAATTGGGGAATTTTTATCCCGTTATATTAGCCCTGAACCATTCCACCATGTTTTTATCCCGGCATCATAAAGGGTGTGTCTGAACGCGGGAAAATCTCCCTTGAATTTCGAATCGTCTAGGATGTAAGGATCTGAACATTCGTACAGAAGCTTAATCAATTCAAGGGCGTTGGAATTGAATAGACCAGATATTCTCAAAAACTCTTTAGAAAGTATCTTTAGATTTAATTGGCTCCCAGCTGTCTTGTATACCTTTTCTGCAAATTGTCTTGCCGTGATGACCTCTCCAGACACATGATAAATCTTGCCGTACGAATTGCTTTCTCCGACAACCAGAAGCTTAGCCTCTGCTGCGTCTTCAATATAAGTGAAATTATGCGGGATATCCGCGTTAACTGGCCAAATTGATGATTTTCCGTGAATCACACTAATAAACATCCTTCCATAAAGGTCGTTCATAACATTAGGGCCGTAGAAATCGGCAAATCTAGGTATAACCACTATGAGCCTTCCCTTCCTGCGATAATCCAGAAGTAGTGCCTCCATTGAATTCCTTGTTTTGCCCATCCTGGAAGTTGCAGCAAGGGGATGAGATTCATTAACAGGTACCTGTTGGAACTAGCCGTATCCATATACATTTCCAGGAAATACTATAATTGGCTTGGTTTCCCCACATCCTTTAATGATATTTGATAGGAATTCCATGAAATTATCTTTCCATTTACTGTAAGGAAAATTATTTCCAATGAATACAACCGAGGCCACGCGGCAACCCCGGTAACAGCCTCTTCGTTCAGCATATCCGCCTTATCTATTTCAACACCATTTGGAAACAACTTTCTGGCTTTTTCCTCGTTCCTGACAACTGCCCTCACATTCAGGCCTTTTTCATGTAACTTTTTTTACAACTGCATGCCCATTACATGCGGTTGCGCCGAAAACGACATGCAGTGCGTCAATGATCTGCTGTTAAATTTAATGACATTGATTTTCGATCTAGTTATATCCAGTGAATATTAAATGCATCTCTTCATTAGGCAGATACTGGAAAATAGATATAAATTTAGTACCTGATTTATGCCGATTCCAGAATTGCTCACGAAAAATTAGGTCGAACGGGATGAAGACTTTAAATTTTTATGATTTCCAGGAAGTGTGTTGCACAATTCAATAGGCATGTGTCACCTCTCTTAGCATGTTGTAATATTGCACCTTAAGTGCAATCTCATGCGCAATGTAATCGGGCCTGACCGCCTTAATCACTTCTCCCATGGTTCTCTTTAGGCCTGAGAAATATATCTCAACATTCCATCTCTTTCCATAATCAACGGATTCCTTCCATTCCTTTTCTGATGTCTTTCGGATCTGCCTGACTATCTTCGCTCTTGAAGGTGATCCCCTGCTCTTTGAGGATGCATTCTTCCTTGGCGGTATTATTTTATTCTCCCCGAATGTGTTGTATATGGCCTTAGAATCATAACCCTTGTCTGCGAATATCCTTTTGATCCTTTCTTTTACAGATTTCAGTATTTCTTTTCCTGCCTTTGCATCATGCACATGTTCATCAGTGATGGAAAAGGACATATCTGAAACATCATTTATGGATATGACAACATGAAGCTTTGACCATCCCTTCCTTGGTTTTTTCCATTTTGTACCAAGATAATCACCCCTGATGGTGATCTTGAAGCCTGTGGAATCAATGGCGCAGTCCACAGGCTTTCCCTGAGAATCGGGAATTGCAGGCTTAATCTTTCTTATTCTTCGGAATATGCTTGTGTAGCAGACCGTTGTTATTCCGGTGATCCTTGCAAATATTCTGGCGATTCCCTCAAGTGACCTGAAAGGAACATTGTACAATGCACGTAATTTTGCCAGGAATGTTATGAATGCATTTGGCGTCTTGTAGGGATGTCGTCTCTTTCCCCTGTTGTTATCTGCAATGGGATCCCTCCAGTTCATGAGAAATGATGGGTCCATGAGATCCTCAATTCTATTCACAAGAGATCTGTTGTATCTGTCATACCTTCTGTCCGAACCGATCCAATATCTTCTTATGCTTCTATTTCCTGTAATCGAGATTGATTTTGGTGTCATACAAACCGCTCACTCCAGAGAGGTGCATCAACCGCTCGATGCTTCCTCGTGTGTGATTGAAGCTTGGCATTGCCTCGACTCTGTCGATAGAGTTTCTTTCTATAAGGGAACTTGACATGTGATTTCTCATTTCAATAATCGCCAGCCAGTAACTCTTGGGGCTCCGTAGATTTTTTGAATCACTGCAATCTGTTCTTGATCTGTGGAAAGTTCGCTAAATGCATTCCACATGCAAATGACATGTTCAAATGAATCTTCTGGATATGGGATCATTTGCATGTTCCCCACCCTGAACTCAATTTTTAGTTTTCCTTTCTTAGCCTCTTCTTTAGCTCTTTCTATGAAGATCTGAGTGATATCCATCCCATATACAGTATACCAGTCCTCTGCCAGTGGGATAGAAAATCTTCCATACCAGCATGCTAGATCCAAAATCTTTGAATCCTTTCGCAGAATCTTTGTAAGATAGGATAATTCACTTTCAGTGAGGTCATTACTTTTTCTAGCAGAAAGCCAGTCAACACCCATTTCAGAATAAAATTCTTCTGGTGTTTTCATAGGTATCCGAAAGGATTGCCAATCTCATAAATATGTGTTTACAAACTTTACCAAAATTTAGGCTGCGTATCTTATTCGCCTGTGTCCATCAACAGCAGAAGTGGACGCAAAGCTTCCCTTATTTTGCTTCCAAGATCCGTGAGCCTGTACGAAATCCTGCCTGATCCCGAGATTTTTTCAATTAAACCGCCTGCCTGGAGATCCCTGAGTCTTTTAGAAATTATTGTTGAACTTGAAAATGGAATGTTTTTCAGTATCTCATTGAAATTCTTCTTATATCCGCTGTTTCCGATTACTCCTATTATCATCATCGTATATTTTTTCCCAATAACTTCCAGTATACTCAAAGATGGATCCACGCATACCAAGGATCCACCATACTCTATCATGCATGCCCTATTTCTATTACCTGTTCTCCTGTCTCCGGGTTTATCTTTCACCATATCCCATCCTTCAAGGTAAAAAATAGTTTACGTTTCCGTATTAATATCCCTCTGAAATACGAGATTATGGAAAAAAAGAGCGTGAAATTAAGGATATATGGAATGACATGCGACGACTGTGTTTCCACGGTTACGAAGAGCCTCAAGCAACAGGAAGGAGTGATCGATGTAAATGTCTCTCTGAAGGATGGAAAGGGTCAAGTTGTGATCGATGCTGAGAAAACAGCCCCAGAAGCATTGTTGAAAAACAGGGTATTCACAAAGCCATCACATTACAAGGCCACCCTTTCGGAAGATTAAACGGTGAAATATTTTGACAATTGATATTCAGAGATTTGACCTGGTAATACTTGGAAAGGGTGCTGCCGCTTTCTCGGCTGCAATAAAAGCATCAGAATTGAGTAATGGAGAGATGACGATCGCAATGATCGGCACAGGCCCACTTGGTGGTACCTGCGTCAATGTTGGTTGCGTGCCATCCAAATACATCCTGGAAGCATCTCATCTGGTCTTTAATCCGGAGCATCCAAGGATGCCGGGCATATATGAAACAGCCGTGAAGCATGATTTCAGTAAAGTGATGAACGGCCTGCGAGCGTATGTTGCGCATGCCAGGGATACAAAATATGCCAAGGTCATTGAAAATTATGATAATGTGAAGGTATTCGATGGCCTCGGAAAATTCGTTGATAGAAAGATAGTTAGCATCGTTGATAAAGAAGGAAAGGAATTTGCAAGAGTTTCTGGGTCAAATATCCTCATAGCCACTGGATCACACCCGACGGCACCCCCAATTGAGGGCCTAAAGGAAACTGGATACCTGACAAGCGACACAATCTGGAAGCTGCGGGATCTTCCCGCAACAATTGCAATAATAGGTGGCGGGGCGATCGGGCTCGAACTGGGGCAGGCCTTCCTGCATTTTGGATCTAAAGTTACAGTTATTGAAGCTCTTGACTCGCTTCTACCACAGACTGAACCTGAAATAGGTTCCATCCTGAAAACAAGACTGGAAAAGGAGGGCATGAAATTCTTCCTGAGAGCAAGGATAAACAATGTCAGCAGATCAGCAAACGGAAAGAGCATCGAAATAATAACGCACAATGGAAAGGAGATCTTGGAGGCAAAGGAAATCATCGTGGCAACAGGAAGGAAACCGAACACTGATTTCCTGGATCTTGAAGCTGCAGGTGTCAAGACCGATCCAAGAGGATTGATTCTGACAACAGATACGATGAAGACAAGCGCTGCCGGGATCTACGCTGCTGGTGACTGTGTCTCAAAAAAGTTGTTTCTTGAGACGCTCGCGGCCAGAGAGGGCGTAGTTGCGGTAAGCAATATGTTCGGGGAGGAAATGAGGATAGACTATGATTCAACCACCTGGGCAGTCTTTACCAGCCCACAGGTTGCAGGTGTTGGGATGACCGAAAATGAATTCTCAAAAAAGAACGGCGCCTGTTCATGCAGGGTGTTCTCGCTCGAGAACCTTACAAAGGCAAGCATAATTGGCGAAACAGAAGGCATCATAAAGATCACTGTAAATCCACTCGACAACAGGATTGCAGGTATGCACATCCTGTCACCAAATGCCACTGATATTATAACTGAGGGCGCATACGCTGTCAGGAACAAATTTATCATTGATGATATAATATCAACCAGCCATATCTTCCCATCGATCTCAGAGGGCATCAAACTTGCATCTCAATCCTTCATCAGGGATATTTCGAAAATGGCATGTTGCGTGGAATGATTGGAATGGAAAATATAGAAGCTGAATCTCGTTATCCCTTCGACAAAACAATTGAGATCCTGCGTAGATCTGTT
Source organism: Thermoplasmata archaeon (assembly GCA_021850505.1). Next base: position 7,129 of record JAJZLW010000004.1, on the reverse strand, counting down.
GAAGAAAACGGCCTGAAAGTAGTGACATCGATAGATGCGCAGCTAAATCTAAGCAGGGCAGGCATAAAGATCGGAGGCAACCAGATCCTTGAAGTTTTCCATCCAAAACTTGCAGCAGAGGTCTTTGACAAAGACCTCCGGGCGGGAATAATCCCTCCAGTCAGGATCTACGTCTACGAGGATGCTGGGAATACGCATGTAGCCGCACAGAATGCTTCAGATCTATTCAGCAAATATAACGGTTTATCAGATCTTGGGAAAAGGCTTGATGAGCTACTTGTTTCCATAGTAAATTCTGTCAAGTAGCTAGGAGCATTCCTGTATTGATAACAAATGGACTTCAGGCGGAATCCCCGCTCTGATCAAATTTATTTTTTAATTTGGTTGAATTATTAAAAGGGGCGTTATTTGCTTGCGTTACTTCGGTGTGTTAAGTTGACTGCCTGCTTCACTATAGATACCAGCGCAGCAGGATCTATTTTGCTGTTTTCATAATAATCCACCGCACGAACAGTCCTGCTGTCGATTCTGGAATTGAATGTATTTTGTCTATCATCGATTGCAGCACCTTTTGGGAATGTCAGCCTGACAGATTTCTTTAAAACGTTCGCAATGCATATTATCCCTCCTGCAGACCACACAGGCACACCTGCTGGATTTGAAGGTTTTTTCCATTTGACCTCCTCAATAATTGAAGGATCTGCATTTCTTATTATTGAGCGGAGTTCCGCAAGGGTCTGCCCACGCCATTCGTTGAAGGATGCTATTATTTTGTCGATCTGGCTTGACGCAGGTATTTCGTCATTTACGCAACCAGGCTTTCCTTTTATGGAGCCTGCTTTTTCCTTCTCGTTTTTTCGGTTTTTCTGAATGCCCGCACCTTTCTTCATAATCAAACCTACTTTAGAACACCACCAGATGCATACTGGATATCTTCAATTTACCTAAAAGGCCTCCAGTATACATAAATATCCTCATTGTGTTGCATATCTTGCCTTGAGCGCTTTAGTCTATTAGCTGCGGGAAGACAACGCGCATTAGTAATTTACGAGCGCGATTTCAAACATTCAATAAAAATGATTCAAACAGGCAATGAATCTGAAATATGGATTCTTGTATTTTCCCGGTACATGAATTTATAGGATAATGCACCAAGCGTGCCTCCAATGATGGGTGCAACCCAGTATATCCACTGGTAATACTGTTCCTTGAAAAGTATACCAGAAAGCACTGCAGGGCCAAATGACCTTGCAGGGTTGATTGATCCACCACTGACTGTTCCAAGCATGAATATCATTATAGAAACATATATGCCAATGACAACTGCAATTACAGCTGTGTTAGTAGTCCTTGAAGTTACTCCCATTATAGTCCAGAGGAAGAAGAATGTCATTACAAATTCACCGAAAAAAGCAACATACGGCCCTCTTATGCCGGGAATCGTTGCACCGAATTGCACAGCATCGGCAGTGCTGTAACCAAACAGCACTGATACAGTCGCCGATGCAAGCACTGCACCAAGAAGCTGCGAAATGATGTATGGAACAACATTTTTTCCCGGGAACCGTCCAGCAACAAATAGCGAAAATGTGACCGCAGGATTGACATGTCCCCCGGATATGTTAGCCACAGCCATTATTGCAATAGAAATTCTAAGACCAAAAGTAACTGCGAGATAGAAGAGTGTAGATGGATTCAATGTCTGGTGAAATGCAGCTATGAAAGCGACAACGCTCCCCGGGCCAAAAAGTACAAAGATATAGGTACCAACAAACTCAGCTGCTAATTTCCTTAAAATGTCCGCCACTTGTTGAGCATTTAATCACTGTCCTCCTATAAAACAATCGATCCATACTGCCGGTTTCAAGTGTTGAAATTGGTTCATCGCAATTGATTTTTTTTGCAGTAAACCCTGTCTCCAGCAAAGATAACTGTTGGTTGCTGAATTATATTGATCTCATACCAGATATTTTCTTGAAATTTTCTCGATTATCCCCTCAATATCGGGTGGAAGAGGGGTCTTTTTTAACCTGAGACCGGCTTTTGCCCCGTTTAAGCGCAGGCAGCTGTTTTTCAGAATCTGAAGTGTTTTGTAAATATCGTAGTTCAGTGATGCCTCATCAGCGGCAAGGGAACTGAACTCATGCTTCAGGTCATCATACTTCTCGCTCTCGTATCTTAATGCGGCAATGAGATCCCTGATTTTCTGGTATTCCCTGTTGAACTCTTCCATGCCAGCATCATCCATTGAAAGGAATGCACTGATAAATCTCAGGTCATCGATCCTGTCTTCTGTCATATTTAACCGTCATTTCATCTATCTGCCTTAGCTTTTTCAAATCCTCAAGCATATCCGTGAGCTTTTCCTGCATTTCAGAAACCTTTGATTTCTGCAGTATAATGTCTCTCTGGAGGATCTCATTAAGCTGGCGCACCAATTCGATTTCCCGTGTCAACCTTTCCCTCAATTCAGGCAACTTCAGGCACTCCTTTTAACAGCAATATAATGGTGTTTTGCTATTCCGGGTTGTTATAGAATTCAATTAACCAGTTTCTTATCTATAATTCAGGTAGAAAAGAAAAAAATGAATGTCAGGCAAATCCGGAGTATTTAAGGATCAAAGAAGTTTGAGTTCCTCTATCTTCTTCATGACTTCAACACCATGTTCTTTTGGAGATACCTTCTCATAAACATGCGCAATGGTGCCGTTCTTGTCGATAAGATATGTAACCCTCTTATCTGAGCTTCCATTGAATGTACCATAAGATTCAGATATCTTCTTGTCTGCATCTGATAACAGTGTGAAATTCAAGCCATATTTATCATGGAATTTCTTGTGTGAGTTGACGGAATCCACTGATACGCCGAGGACCTTGATTCCCTTCTTCTCGAATGCCGCATTGTTGTCCCGGAAATTACAGGCCTCTGCAGTGCATCCTGGTGTGTCGTCCTTCGGGTAAAAGTACACAACTACCGGTTTTCCTTTGAACTGGCTCAATTTCACCCTGTTTCCATGCTGATCTGGCGCCTCGAAATCGGGCGCTTTTGTTCCAACTCTTAACAATTCGGACATGATAATGGATGTAATCGGCGATTAAATGTTTTGCTGTTTTAAATATCATGGCTGCTTCAGTGAAAATGTCCTTACAGCCTCGCCGCTTTTGGACCTGATTTGAGGGTCATAATCCACCATGGCCTTTCCCGTGGCTATGAATCTACCGTCCTGATCTGCAATGAAGACATAATCATCCTTCCTGATATCCTCAGACATCGAAAGGATTCCACGAGCAAATACATTGGCGCCGTTCAGTATATGCGGAACTGCCCCTTTATCGACTTTTATCACACGGTTCGACGGCCGTATAATATTCAGGAAAGCAGGGGTTGGAAGCAATTCTCCCTCTTCAATAGCAACCTCCTCCCTGCCAAGATAATAAACGGATCTTCCCTTTGTTTCGTCAACCTGAACGTCGCCGTTATCCGGAAGGGAAAGACCCATAGATGATAGTTTCTCCTGGAAGTGCTTTATGTCCTTTTTCGAAAGATAATGTTTGCTCACAGTTCACCTTACCAGCTGCCTCATCCTGAGTATCTTCTCGTTTATGCTTCCGTCCCTTGTTGCAATTATGTCTCTGATGCCATCAGCAAGCTTCTCGCCGAGCATCATCTGCTCTGAGCTGAACCTCCACTGCTGATTAGTTCTCTCGTTGAGGGATATGCTGAAAGCATAGTAGATGGAATTGAACATGCTGGACTGCCCGACAAATTTTTCCCATTTCCTGAGCATCTCAGAACCACCGACAGAAAGATAATCCCTTACCATGTTTATGAGCATCGATGAGTCAGGCGACCATGGTTCCACTGTAACAAGGCTGGATGCCCTGGATTGATCGATTTTCCTCCTGATCATTTCAATCTGCTTGATTGGGTCGCCTGCCTGTGTCTTCAGCGCATTCTGGTCGATGTCGGGAAAATATTCCCTGAGTATATCCTTTCCAAACTTTGGCCACAGTATCTCCAGGAGCTTCCTCGCGCTTTTGGTATCAATTGATACAGGACCGTTCTGCTCGAGATATTTTTCCAGAATCTTCGATTCCTCGGGATCGAACATCTCTCCAAGAAATGCAGATGGTGAATTGAACACCCTGCCTTCGAGCAGGTAAAGACCCTTAGAGAGTGCAATCTTCTTTCTGTATTCACTGACATTCTTTATGAAATTCCTCGCCTCAAGCTGGCCGCCAAGGTATTGATTCAGGTACTGGGCAGGTATCTCGCTGGATACATCCTCAAGGAATGGAACCTGAATGGAGATAGTCCTGGAAATATCAGGGACAAGCATGTGCCTGAGAAGGATCCTGATCACATTGCTCTTTGAGTCCTGGTATATCTTGATACGTATCTGGTTGCCTATATTCAGGATCATATAGTCTCCCGAGGTGCCGAATATTATCTCTTCTTCGTTGACAGAGATATCATCTGTCTTCTCAAACTGGAAAGCATCCAGTATGAACTCCCTCGGAGGTGGATTGCCCTTGCAGCTTGCAATGTAATAATGCTCAGAACTGTATACTGATACCTTTTTTGTCTGCACCAAAGAGGAAAACGATAGCATTCTCCAGACGGTGCTGGAAAAATTCTGAACTCCAGCGAGAACCATTGGATCGGTGCTGCCCCTCTTTGCATAATCGACATTTCCATAGGGTGTTGAGATCAGCCCCATTATAGGAGCAGATTCAGATTCCATTACACGATATGTTTCGCCTATTGCACTCAGAAACTGATCAGCGGATCCTGAAAGCTTCCCTATCGCGGACCCAGAAATGCGTGAAAGTTTCTTCTTGTATGAATCGAAGGGGCAGAGGAGGGAATTATCCATGCAGTCCGGTACAAGTGATAATAGATTATCAGGTTTAGAGAAGAAATCCTGAAGCTTCTGGATGAATTCGGTTTCCTTTTCCTTTGACCTGTATTTTAGCTTCATTTTGAATTTATTTCGTGTCCAGCATCCTTATGGCTTCAGCATTTACTGTCACGGGTATTGGGACCATTGACTCTATCAGCTGCACGGTAACCTCTTCCTTTGCGGTGTCTATGGACATTATCTTGGCTTTCTCGCCCTTAAAAGGCCCGTCTATCAGTTCAACAAAGGCACCAAGCTCCAGTCCGGTAACAGCAGGCTTTGGTTCAAGATAGTGCTCTATTTCCTCGATCGATATCTCGCCCTTCACCTCTCCCTTGTATCCGCGTATGCCTTTGCCTATAGAAGGGATCCTGTCAGGATGCATTGTTTCGACGAATATATATCCCTTAACTTCCTTAGGTGCCATTATTGCAAGGATCTCGCTCATTGCATTCTTGATAACAGCATTTCTCTCCTCTTTGTCCTTATCCCCTTTTTTTGCCAGGTCTCGTGCAACAGAAATCTCGTTCCCGACGGTCGTCTTTACTGCAACGATGACTGGTATAAGTGTAATGGTGAAGCTCCCCTCAAATCTGTTTTCATTATCCTGAGAAGTTATCGCAATGGATACAGTAGCACTGTCATCCTTGAATGCGCCCTTAGGTGTTGCAACAACAAGCCTTACATCCCTCTGCTCACTCTTTTCAAGCGAGAAAACAGAAGATATGCCCTTGTTTTCACTTGGTGAAAGAGTGAATTCCTCCTTCTTCTGAGTGGATGATGCTCCCGACAGCGAAAAGAACCATTCTATAAGGTCATCCCTCTGCTTGAATTTTACCGATATGCTGACCGTAAACGTCTTCTTTGCATTGCCTGTATTCCTTACAAGCATTGATGTGTCCACTGACGTACCGCAGCCAACCATCCTGTCTTTCAGGGTACCCTCTATCCAGCCTTTTGATTCAGTTTCTTGCATTAAATTCACCTACGGAACATGGAAAACAAAGCCCATCAGATAATATATCAGAAAGCCAACAAATCCAAGAAACACTATGCCAGCACCCGTTATCAGGAGGACCTTTTTGTATTCCTGCTCATTGGGTTTCTTCGCCATCTTGAGTATCCTGGCGTACTTTCCCTTTCCTATTCCGCCTACTTTCCTCTCAATGCGTTCCTGAATTTCTATGGCCTTCTCTTCCAACGGCATCTTAATCCTGTACCTCATTCAAATTTAACAGATAAAATCTTTGATCTTACGACATTGTCAACATTTAGTTTATTTTCCTTCCAAATGGAGCGTTTAAGGGAAATCATGAAACATGAGTGAATCATGCAATAAGATGAGACTAAGAAATGCGCCTTTCACTAAATTAGAGAAGAATAACAACATCTCTTGATGATTTCTCACCATTAGGTGCCTACTCTATATTCATAATAAAGATCATAACAATGATTTATATTGAATCTAGGAAACATGATTTCACAGGATACATAAATCACATTTATTAACAGTGTCATCCGAGAAACATTTTGAGGGATGTTGCCTGTATAACGAAACCCCGGAACTGAGCATTATTCATGGTACTATCCCTGCCTGGAATGCAGATCCTCTTTTCTGGCAAGACCACTCGATTATGGTCATGGAAAGCCTCATCCTCCTGATATAAAAGAAAAGGAAATACGAACAATACACAAAACCTCTCTTACAAAGACTTAGGAAATTTTTCAAACACTTGAAAAGACCATTATATCTCATGAAACATTGAGGATTCATATATCTTTTATTTTCATAATCAGAACTCTGTTATGATATTATCTTGTTGTGGATGCTTTCCGCTTGGATGTGCAAAATATCAGACTGAATAGTTTTTTTTATTATTCAGTCAAGGTTGAAGAAGAATTCAAATCTTGAAATGATGGTGATTTGGTATTTTTGTTTAGAGAAAATTTAGTTCTTCTTCCTGAATACGAAGAAACCAGCTGCAATTCCTGCAATGACACCTGTTGCTGCAGCTATTGCAATGAATAGATCATTTGAGGAACTTGGTTTTGATGTCACAACAGATGATGTCTTGTTGAATGTAAGATTGACTGTCATGGAGGATCCATTCACAGTGATTATGATATGTGTACTATTTCCGGTGAAGCTGGATGAATAACCTGTTGACATTGCAGTTATGTAGTATGTTCCGTTTGGTAGATCAATTAGGTTGTTTGACTGGGATGCT
>JAJZLW010000080.1 GCA_021850505.1 Thermoplasmata archaeon | reverse complement strand
CGGTGAAGATGTTAAATTCAACCTTAAAGTCGATGGAACTCCATTTGAACTGGAGGTCTGGTCTGCCCTGCTTGATGTACCATACGGCCAGACTGTCAGTTATAGCGAAATAGCCAAAAGGATTGGCAAACCACGAGCGGTGAGGGCAGTTGCAAATGCATGCGCAAAGAATCCAATCCCATTGATTATTCCCTGTCACAGGATAATCAGAAAATCCGGAGGTCTGGGGGGCTATGGTCCTGGTATAGAAAAGAAAATCGCGCTTCTGGAAATTGAAGGCAGTTATACTCCTAAAACTTTAAACTGAAAATCTGTGCAGATAAGGATCAATAAGACAAGTTATTCATATTTAAAGCGCATTATAGATAGTTGATTGTGTCTGGAAACAGTATTACTTTTACCTTTATACTCGCGATTTCAATTATTATTGCTTCTGTGCATATGATTGCACCAGATCACTGGGCTCCTTTAGCGGCGCTTTCAGTGTCAAGGAAATACAGTCGATCCCGGACTTCAAGAATTGCTTTTTTACTGGGCGCCGGACATGCAGGGATTTCGGTTGCTGTTGGTGCCCTCGTTGTTCTATTAGGTCTGGTACTGTCATCTTTCTACAGTAATGCTTTATTTATTGCGACTGAAACTACCCTCCTACTGGTAGCGGCCTATTTTTTACTGAATGGATATTCAGAGAGGAAAGAAACCGGCAAAAGTGAAGTTTACGAGAACTCAGTTCTACTCGTCAGTATCTTCCCGGACTTTGCTATTATTCCCTTCATGGTTTACGCATTTGCAATGGGATCACTTAAATTCTCGCTTATAATTATAGTGTTTATTCTTTCGAGTGCACTTTCCCTTATGATCGTGACTATTTTAAGCAAGAGGGCGCTGGGTAGGATCATCTCAGGAATAAAACCAAATATCATGGATTATGTTATATCTCTGATACTCGTCTTGACAGCGATATTCATATATTTTACATCGATCTGATTACCATGTTTGAAAAGTCTTAATTTTATGAATGATGAAGATCATAGCTGAATTTACATTTGCTCAGCTGATATCCAAAAACCTTGCCAAAATTAAATATGTTTTTTTGATTACCCGTTCAAGAGCAGGGGTTGTCGAGATTGGTCAAAGGCGCCAGATTGAGGGTCTGGTTCCGTAGGGATACGTGGGTTCAAATCCCATCCCCTGCATTCCTCTTCTTCGTGAAAAAAAGGTAACAAACCCATCAATGCCTTGAAAATTAGACGTTCATTGAAATCTATTTTCAATATTACTTTTAAACGAAAATTAGACTATTTTTTTGGAATTTCGAGCTCAAAAGAAAATCATTATTATTATATATTGTTTTGTATTCAATGGCAGTATGGTTAGAGAGTGCAAGAGATGCGGTGCATTGAATGAAGATGTGCTGGAAAACTGCGTAATATGCGCCGCAATCCTGCCGCGTTCAGTTACAGCTGAATCAAGAATCAGGATTGACAGAAGAGGAATATTTAGCAGAGGGATAGATTTTATCAGGTATGCAATGCCGCTATTCATTGTAGAGGAAATTCTTTACATAGTAGTTTCACCGTTTCAGGTTAACCTTCTTTTTGACAAGTTTTCACCTTATTACAGCTCAGGCGTTGTTGACTCCTCAAAGCTTGCATCGTCGATACCGCTTCTTTCTTACACTTTAATTGCAATGATTGCGATATCAATCGTTGCGTTCATCCTTATGCGGAAAGGTTTCTCGATGATGAGGATCATAGATTCTGAATACAAGACAGGTGTAACCGGCACGTATCTCCTGTTTGTTGGTCTTATCATCCTGATACCGGGCACGTTAGAGACTCTCGGTGTTATCCATGGCTATTCAGCATCAGGTTTTGCTCTTTCGTATCTATTCTCGAATTACCTTACCCTTATAGGTGGAGCGGCGCTCCTGATTCTCGGAGGTATATTTGCTTTTATCGGATATGTCATGGTCTGCCTTGCTATATATAAACTTGGAGCCAGATTTAATTACGGACCAGTAAAAATTGGTGGTGTTTTGCTGTTTCTATTATCGTTCCTTGGAGGGATAGTACTGCTTTTCTCACTGAGGACATTAAGATCAAAAATACTTGGGGTCAAGGAAGAGTTTTCCTGATGAGATCAACAACCCTCATCGCATGATTTTAAAAATTTATTTTTTGAGATTACTTGTTTTTATGATGGTGGTTTCAGATTGTCAAATTTCATAGAACCGCCAAATTTCTGGTAGTTGGTTACCTTTCGCTCAAAAAAGTCTGTTTTTGTGGAATTCATCGCTGCATAAGTGTCGACCCATGGCATCGGATGCTTTATGTTCCCGTAAGGTGAACCAAGACCAATGGCCTCTGCCCTGAGATTACCGAGGTACTTGATATATGATTCAATGATGGAATCGGATAATCCTAGAATCTGGTTTCTTGTCACATATTTTCCCCATGATATCTCATGATCCACGGCAGTTTTCAGCATAGACAAAAGTTCAGCCTTGATATCGGCGTCAAACCATTCCGGATTCTCTTCTTGAAGAGTCC
>JAJZLW010000061.1 GCA_021850505.1 Thermoplasmata archaeon | reverse complement strand
TGCCAGTATAATTGCGGATTCTGTGGTGGCTCTAATTTTGCTTATGGAAACAGGTATCACAGCACTGGTCTTGTCAAGAGGGACCCGGTCAGAATAGCAGAAGAGGTAGAAATAGTTCAGGACACGATTGCGTCACCAGTATTCATTGCCGGGGATATATGCCAGACTGGTGAAAAGTACTACACTAAGCTGTTCAATGAGTTCAAGTCCCGGGGAATAGATCTTCCTCTCTTAACAGAATATTTTGTTCCGCCTGGAAGGCAATACTTTGAGGTTATTTCGAAAAACGTCGATCAGTTTATGTGCGAAATCTCTCCGGATTCTTCCGATATTAGGATAAGGCAGAACACTGGAAGGTATTACGATAATGACAGCCTTGCAAAATCTGTGGATCTTGCTGCAGAATTCGGTTCAAAGAAGTTCGATATCTATTTCTCAATTGGACTGCCCCATCAGACAAAAGATGATGTATTGACGGATGCAGATTTCCTTGAAAAGTTCATTTTGGATCACCGAAAGGAAAATATGCCTATTTATGGATTCATCTCTCCGCTTACACCGTTTCTGGATGTTGGCTCCTTGTTTTATGAAATGCCTGATAGATATGGATTCAGGATCAAGACAAAGCATTTGATGGATTTCTACAATCTTTTAGAAAATGGAAGATCATGGGATGACTTCATAAACTACGAAACAGAATGGATGTCGAAAAAAGACATGGTTGAGGCGACATATCTTTCAGGGATAAAGATGGTCGAGGTTGGAAGCAGGCTGGGTTATGTCAGGAATAACGAGAAGGATGCAATCGTTGAGAATATAATGAGTTATCTGAATGGTATGGAATATACACCGCATGAGGATAAAAGCAAACATTTAACTTACCTCGTGAAGGAACTGGACTGGTCCAACAGGCATACAATAACTTTTGTCTCTACCGGGGTTTTTGCTTATTCTGTTTACCAGAAATTTAGAAAACTTTTATCCCCCAATTAATGCATTTTCTTATATTTCCTCAATCAGCGGATATATTGGTATATTATTAGATTTATGAAGATAGCTATCATATCAGGGTACAGATTGAATTATTTTTGTTCAATTGAATATCAGTGATCCGTATGAAGATTGAAGCAATTAAAAGAATTCTATGTGCAACGGACTTTTCACAGGAGTCTGAAAAGGCAACAGAATTCGCTGCAAGTATGGCATTGGAGATCAAGAATTCCGAGTTGATCCTTATAAATGTAATCAAGCCTATTCCTGCTTTTTCAGGAGATATTACGGAAGAATCTCAGATAGTTGATTCTGAAAATGATATAAAGAGAAATTCTGAGGAGAAGATGATGTCTCTGATAAGAGATATCCAGAACAGCGGTGTTAACAAGGTAAGAGGTTTAGTGGTTATTGGCGATCCTGCATTCATGATAGTTCAGGAAGCCGATAAAAGTGGTGCAACCCTTATTGTGCTTGGAACAAGGAAACATGGATTCAAGAGGGGAATAATCATGGGATCCGTTTCAGAAAGGGTCTCTGCGAATTCTCCTGTTTCTGTACTCATAGTAAGATGATGATTTAAATTTTTTAACTGAAAATAATTTTTTACTGAACTGGACTCTTCTTCAATCCCATATTACCATTTCCAAATGCAATCAGAGGGGTCTCGGTCAGGTTCTCCGGAACCACCGGCTTAAATTCCATGTTTTCAATAATATCCCTGTCAAGATCCAGTCCCGGGGCTACTTCCTCAAGCACGATACCACGTTCAGTTAGTGAAAATACGCATCTTTCTGTTATAATTTTCACAGTTTTGTGATATTTTACAGCCTGTTTACCGCTGAAGAATACCTTGTAAACGTTTTTTACGAATTTTTTATCTCCACCTGTAGACTTGAGTGTCATTTTATTGCCGTCAAATGAAAAATCGACATTCCCTGCCTGAAAAGTGCCTGCAAATATTACAGACGGAGTTCCTTCAGCAATGACCGGAAACCCGCCCGGTCCTGTCAGCATTGATCCAACAAATGAAGGATTAACGTTTCCGTATCTGTCGACCTGCAGGAAACCAAGGGCAGCAGTGTCAATGATCCCGCCCTCGTAGTTGGAAAACATATCAGGAATGGTAGAGAGCGCGAAAGCACCCATGGACACACCAAAGTTGGCGCCAGTAAGGGCAAGTCCACCCCACGGGCCAGACTCGACCACAGTCACTATATCGGACGATAATCCCTCTTTCAGTATCAGCCCGGATACAAGCGCAGGTATCCCAACTCCGAGGTTTATGAGAAGAGGCGGTCCGATCTTCCTGAGCATGTTATTTATCTCAATAAGAGTCCGCCTTGCGATGAGAAGATGCGCATCTGATTTTGCGGGTGGATTGAATTTTTCATTTATTGTCTCGGGAGATGATAATTCCTTCGAAAAAGATGCCATTGGGTCATATGCGAATGAACTCGCCTGCCAGTGGTGTTCAAGAGGAGATTTTATGATATAGTCAACAAGTGGATAGGGGACTTCCACCCTTCTAGGATTATATGATTCGGAAGAATCATTCCTCAGAACCTGTGCAAAAACCTTTCCTGGATTTGGACGCGCTCTTGTTGCCTGCGCTATGCTTAGAACAGTGCCTCTGATAGGCTCATCCTCCATCGTAAGGTTTCCTTTTTTATCAGAAGATGTTGCCCGGATCATTGCAAATTCTGGTTTTGGGGCACGGTATATAAGATAATCTTCGCCGGAAAGATCAATTTTTGCAATTTTGCACAATTTTTCCCTTCTGGCACTCTCGTTCAATGCGCCGCCATCGTAGTCCGGATCCAGAAAAGTGTCCAGACCAATTCTTGTCAGAACACCAGGTCTCCCAGAAGCAACCTCGCGGAACCAGTATGCGGAGACACCAATCGGCCAACCGTATACAGGAAATGCGTCATTGAGAGCCAATTTCTGAAGATATGGAGAAAATCCCATGAAAGGAACCAGCATTCCCCTGATAAAATTGTAATCGTTCAGTTCAAACATTTTCTTAAAAACGATATCAAGGGCTCTTCCGGGAGCCGCTGGAAGTGCGTCGGTCTCAACCAGTATTTTATTGGGGTGTCCAGTTTTTATATAATTATCAAACAGATCAAGAATTAAGTCTTCCGGCGTGGTTGCAAGATTAAATCCGGATATTGCCACAGTCGACCTGTCATGTATGCATGAAAAAAAATCCACATTTCCATCTTTAACAAATTCTGGCCGCATAATAAACAATCATAATGCTTGGTAATAATAAAACTGTAATGCCTCATATACTAATAAAAATAGTTTCCTGCGACCGCTGATTCTAACTATATTATACGAGAATTCACTTTAGCTTATCTATCTTTATACCGTTGTCTTCATAAAATGCAATAATTTCTCCATCCCCAATCTTGAGCCTTTGAACGATCTTCTTTGGGAGCGTTATTCGGACGGATGTCCCTCTCATAGACACATGAGCCACATCTATAAGCTGTTTCCTTTCCATAAGCTGGATTATGGTAATATATTATTTATAGTGCACTTAATACACTTATTGGCATTAGTGTAATTAATTCATCATATCTAACCTGAACATGAACTGCTAGTATATTTGCAAATTACCCGTACTAATAGGAGATATAACAAAAGTGATTGAAGGCTTCTTTAGTCATGTAAACAAGTAATCAACCTTTCAGGCAATCCGGGCATACACAATCATTCGCAACTCTAGATAACAATTCTCTCCTTTCTTTTGGGATGGGAAGGAATGTGCACCAGCATAATCCTGGTGAACCACATTCAAATAATGTATTGCATATGCCACATTTAATTGTCCTTGACATCTTTCTTGAATACAAAAGAAGATAAATCTATTTGCTTGCATATGAATAATCCAATCTTGATCGGGAACACAATTAATTATCGAATAAGTGAAGTTTTAGCCTTTTTGCATTGGAGGCATCAAGTGTAAGTTAAGATCACTCTGTTTTTATATCCGAATGCTCTTTAGGATTGCGTTAAAATGGTAACTAAACCTGCAAGAATGTACAGCAAGATTTCAGGTCCCGCTTACACAAGGAAAGAGTTCATGGGTGGCGTTCCATATCCAAAGATTACCACGTTTACCCAGGGCAACCAGAAGAAGGATTTTCCTGTTGAAATGAAACTCATTGCAAAGGAATCATGCCAGATCAGGCATTCTGCGCTTGAGGCTGCAAGAGTATCGGTAAACAGGAAGCTTCTTGAAGCTCTTGGCGTTGAGAATTATTTCCTTAAGATCATTCCATATCCCCATCATGTGATTAGGGAGCACAAGATGGCAACCGGGGCTGGTGCAGACAGAATATCTAGTGGTATGAGCATGGCATTCGGCCGGCCTGTTGGCACGGCAGCAAGGGTCAGGAAGGATGATACGATAATGATAGGCAGGGTCAACCTTGACGCAGCGCAGAGACTGCGAGAGGCCATTCATAAGGCTTCGATAAAGCTTCCTACACCTTGCAGAATTGAGATTGTTAAGGGAAAGGAACTACTCAGTAAGATGGGTATATAGAATTATTTCTTCTCTTTACTCCCAATAAAATTCTGTATTATTTTTGCTGCAAGCATGGCAGTATTTCCGTTGTCGTAAAGAGGTGTCATTTCCACAATATCGAAACCTGAGATCCTTTTTGATAGTTTTTCAATCAATAACCGCAGATCCAGATCACGCAGGCCGTATGGCTCTGGTGTACCCACGCCTGGGGCATAAGAGGGATCTATCCCATCCATGTCTATCGAGAAATAAATGTCACCTTTCGTCTTTTTTATGATGTCGTCAGCCACTGATGCCATGCCCTTTTCTGATACCTCCCTGGCTGACACGAACCTTACCTGCCCAAAAGCAGGATCATCGAATTCCTCCCTAGATGTGGATCTTGTTCCAATCGATGTTATTCTGTCTTTACCCAATATCTCAAGGCACCTGTGGGTTACGCATGCATGGTTAAACTTGCTACCGAAATATGTATCGCGAAAATCAGAATGTGCGTCGATTATAACCATGTTACTGTCCTTAAAATTCCTTACAGCACCTGTTGTTATCGAATGCTCCCCGCCGAGCATTATCGGAATTTTCCTGTCCCTTCTTATCTGGGAAACAATCTGCTCGACGAGATCAACAACCGTTTCAGCATCCTCCTCCTCGATCAGATCGCCGAGATCATGTATTCGTGAATTCGGAAATTCTATTCCATACCATGGATCAAAAGATTCGAGATTCCTGTAAGCATATCTTATAGCTTCGGGCGCCAGTCTTGATCCACGCCTGTATGATGACGTGTTATCGAATGGTACCCCAAATACGATATAAGATGCGTCTTCATATCTGGAGATTGCGTCTGGTAAACCCCTGTTCTGGAAAAAACTGCTCAGTTCTGGAATACTATCTTCCTCTTTCCCATGGTATCCCAGTAGGGCACCTCAGTGCCTGGTTTTACCCTATCTGCTATCGAATCGTCCATCTGAATCACGAAGGTCTCAAATGTTTCGCTGTCCATCAGCTGAGCTTCCTTGTTGGCAACAGAGAGAACCTGGGCTGTCTTCTTCTCTATTATTGGTACCTTAATCTTATGCTTAACCGGAAAAACAACGCTTCTTTTCTGGTTGTCAAATGCACCGATCGCAACGATACGGGCCTTGGCTTCACCATGCTTGCCCGGCTTGGACATAGTAAGTTCCATGATCTTGCATGGCTCGTCATCGATTAACATGTATCTGCCGACCTTTAGTTCCCTGACTTCTGCTTCTTGCCAGCCCATTAATTATCAATTTCACTGATAGTTTAAGCTCTAATTAATTTTTGCCGGATTGTAATTTTCTACTATGGGAAGGTAAGAATGAGTTTCTCTGTGCTGCTGAAGCATTCTGAACAGATTACCCTTCAGATCATTTCTTCGATGCCAAAGGCCTTGATCCTCTTAATCATGGAATGATCATGTTTTACAATCTTGCCGTTTATAATCACTGTATCCACGTTCGAGGGATTCGCAGAATATACAATCTTGCTTACTGCATTTTCTATCGAGACTGGAAGCAGGTTGGGTGCTTTTATATCTATAAGTATAAGATCAGCGAGGAATCCACTTGAGATAGATCCAAGGTCTTTCATTCCCAGCGATCTTGCAGCATTAACTGTCGCCATGTCCAGGATATTCTGCGATGGCATCAATGTAGGATCCCACCGGCTGTTCTTGATTATTAAAGAAGAAAACTTCATCTCCTCAAACATGTTGAGCGAATTATTGCTTCCGTTGCTGTCCGTTCCGAGTGAAACTGTTATTCCGTTTGACTGCATTTCAGGTATCGGAGGAATGCCGCCGGTACCAAGTTTGCAGTTACTTATTGCGTTCCATGAAACATTTGTTCGGCTTTTTGAAAGGAGTCTTACCTCATGCATTGTAACAAAGGATGAATGTGCGGCGATCAGTTTTTCGCTGAGGAAACCAATTTTATACAGGTGTTCAACCGGCCTTTCCCCATCATGCTTTGAGGCGAATTCATAAACTTCTTTCCTTGTTTCGCTCAGGTGGGTGTGGATAGTGCATCCAATTTTATCTGCAAGCTCCCTGCATGAATTGTATGTTTCATCTGACGCCACGTATATACCCTGAACACCAACTGAAGGATATATATACTCGGATTTTTCAACAGATGAAATGAATTTCTCTGCATTCTTTATTGGAGATCCTCTCTGGGTTGTATATTCTTCATCTAATGTTACCCATGACAGGAATCCCCGGATCCCTGAATCCCTTACAGCTCTCGCTATAACATCCTCCGAATAATATAAATCGTGGAAAGATGTGATGCCGGAATCAATCATTTCAGCAATACCGACTAATGATGAATTGTATATGCCTTTCTCAGTGCGCTCGGAATCCAGCTTGAATGTTTTTTCAAGGAATCTATCAAGTGTTATATCATCAAGCATAGCCTTCAAATGGGCCATTGCAACATGCGCGTGAGTATTTATAAGACCGGGCATGGCAACCTTGCCATCTGCATCAATTATGATATCGGCAGAATCCTTCACCACGCCGACTTTACTGATCCTGTTGTCCTCAATCAGTATGTCCCCCTTGACAATATTCCGTTTTTCGTCCTGTGTAATGATAATTGCATTCTTGATAAGGATAGAGCCCATTAAGAGTTATTTGATTGGTGTATTAATTTTTTCAGACCCAGAAACATGCCGGGATGTATAACCGACAAGAAAGAGAAGAACAGCGACTGCAAGAAAAATGAAGGTAACCTGGAAATTATAACTCGAAAGATATTCAGATAACAAGAATAAAGGCAGGCCAATGGCAAAACCCGCCAGAACTGGGACGGCTACTGATTCAATCCCACGATACCCTTTTCCAGATCTGGTATACATTGAAAGCAGGATTCCAATTGCAGATATCACAAAAGTAAAGGTGATTTCAATCGCTGCTGGTACATTGAATGTTGCAAGGGGAAGATAAAACTGGTAACCAAGCACAACCAGATTATAGAGCGCGTTGGCTTCCAGTGAGATTGTGGTAAAATACGATACTACGTAAAGAGATGGATTATTGATATGATATGTCGTCAGCAGGATGCCGGCTATTTCAGACCGGAGTGAAACCAGTATGGTAGAGGTGGATAACATCACAGTCACCACTGCAAGCTGTTCCATGAATATCAGCAGGGAGCCAGTATACTCGGCCACTGTAACAGAGAGCTTCGACTGTATGACCGCTTCCATAAGCAGTATAATGCCAATGGCAAATGTCAGTGATGTAAGTGTTGTGAAAGTTAGTGGCAATACTACATATGAAAATATTGGAATGGTATAATTAAAATAGAGCTTGAAGAATGTTCCAAGCAGGAATAATAAGAAGAGAATGACACTTACAGGATAGACATACTCCCTTATATTTCCGGGGGCAAGATGCTTGACCAGGAAAATACCTATCAGAAGAACTATCCAGAAGATGGAAAGATAGGCTATGACAATGCTGCCCAGATATACGAGAAGAAAAAGTGATGGCGCAATTATCAGCAGGTTTAGTATTAATGACCTGTAACTTATTGCCGATTTTATCACTGTGTCACCTTACCATAAGTATATTCTCCCATGATGAACGGCACAATGTTGTTTTCATTAACCTGCCTGCTCCTTATGCCGATAGAATTAAAGAATTGTGCAATTGCCCTGGTATATGCAGCCTCCTTTGTAACAGCCGCCATTAAAAGTTTCCGATCAACAGGATCCTTTGGTTCAGGTACAAACTGGCTCCTGTTGATAAGAATAAGCATTATCTTCTTGCCAAGATGCTTTACAGTGGACTTTTCCATGTTGAATTTCTCCGGGAAACCGAAAGGGGTCAGTATGAATATTATTGCCCCCTTCCTGACATTATCTTTAATTTTTTCCAGGCAGTCTGCTATATCAAATGTTCCTGACGGTTTCATCTCCGAAACTGCCTTTTCAAGGCGGTCAATGTTTCTTGAATTCTTTTCTGGTTTGAAATAAACTGTCTGGGTACTTGAGGTAAGGAGGAAACCCACTCCATCATGGTTCTTGACGATGCCATAGCTCATTGCTATGACCTGCGAGATCATCACGTCAAATAAAAGATGGCTCGGCGGTCCCTGGTTCACGGAATCACTGTAATCCATGACGAAGACAACGTCGACCTGCCTCTCCTCTTCCATCTGCTTGAGGTATAGATCTTCGCCGTTCTGGATTCCGTAGCGGCTCCATGCAACATATCTGAAATCATCTGATGTGTCATATTCCCGGATCCCATAGAAATTGTAACCCTGACCGACTTTTCTTGAGATGTGGAGACCCCTGGTATAGATTAGATTGCTGTATCTTTCTGAACGTCTGCCCAAAGTGTCTGAAGTGGATGGGGCAACCTTCACCTCCATGTTTGCAGTGAGGGAATAAGTTGCAAGAGCAAGGTGCAGTGGATCATCTGCACTCATCAGCAGAGGGCCAATCTCGTATCTGCCTATTGCTGTGGCTGAAATACTGTATTTTCTTACCACGGTCTCTGAGGGAGCAAGCCTGATCTCTCCTTTAAAATCGCCCCTCGTCTGGAATACCGACGAAAGTGAGTCAAAATAGTTGAAATGAAGCGTGAGCTTTGAATTATTGGTAAATGAGATAACCGTTTCAACAAACTCACCCTTCCTTGAATAAGGCTTTTTCATATCCCTTGAAACAGAAACCAGCTTCATAGCGGATGCATGACCAAGATTAAAAATCAGGATGTCAGATGATATGATCGTTATCATCAGCAGGAAGAAAATAATTGCCGTACTGAAGCCAAGTATAACAGACTCTAACAAACCGTATACCATAGATCCAATGATTGCAAACCCGGTTCTCCTTATCATTGTGGAGCTTCCACATCCGCAAGGATGCTGTCTATTATCTTATTCACTTCCTCTGTTATATTATTCCCGGCAGAAACCATTGCCTCTGGATTGAGGATGAGCCTGTGGTTAAGTAATTCATGACTCATAGTCTTTATATCTTCCGGTATGACATAATCCCGTCCGTTGATGAGGGCGTTTGCCCTGGCTGCTTTCAGGTATTTGGCAGTGGTCCTCGGGCTGGCGCCAATATAGATCATGTTGTGAGTTCTGGACTTCCTGATTATATCGACAACATAGTTCATGATTTCATCTGAAACATAAACTGAGTTCACCTTCTTCCTTATGTTGATTATTTTTTCTGGAGTCAGCTCACTGTTCCTATCAGATTCAATGTTCTGAGATTTTAAAATATTAATCTCCTCTTCCCTTGAAGGATAGGTGAGGATATATCTAAAGAGAAACCTGTCCATTAGGGCTTCGGCAAGCGGAAATGTCCCCTCCTGCTCGATTGGGTTCTGTGTGGCTATGACAAAAAATGGTTCCGGCAGGCTCTCGGTAATTCCACCTGTTGATACATGCTTCTCCTCCATTCCTTCAAGCAGTGCACTGTGAACCTTTGGTGGGGTACGGTTCAGTTCGTCAGCCAGCAATATATTGCCAAAAATTGGGCCTTTCCGGAACTCCATCTTCCTTGTCTCAAGGTTGAAAACAATTCCGCCTGTTACATCCGAAGGAAGCATATCAGGCGTGAACTGGATCCTCTTGAAAACTAGGCCAAGGTTTGCGGCAAACTCACTTGCAAGCATGGTTTTTGCAAGCCCTGGCACTCCCTCAAGGAGGATATGATTGTCGCTCAGGAGTGCAACGAACATAAATCTGACTATTCTTTCGGATCCTATAACTTTCCTGCCTATTGAGCGCTGTATGGTGTAAATTGTGTCTCGAAATGACTTCAGGTCACCTGTTTCCAGTATTTCCATATTATTGCCTTCCTGAATTTTCTCTGCCTAAAGATTCCAGTTCCGCCTCAAGATCAACAAGCCTTCTAAGCGTGTCCTTTCTCCTTTCAACTGCCCTTTTTTTCAGGAATCTTATGCTTGATGTCATCCTTCGGTTATACCTTGTGTATTCCTTTATCAGCTTTCTATACCTTTTGTACTTTAATTTAGCCTCGTTAAAATTCCTGCTTATATCTGAAACTGTTTTACTGTAATTTTCCCTCATTATATCGGCAACCTCCATGTTGAATTCATCTTCCGGAAGCTGGAATATTTCCCTTCTTGACTCAAAACTGGGAAGTGAATCTATCCTCTGCTTCTTGGTATATCTCTGAAGCGTAAATGAATATGCAAATAAGATTGCGACTGGAATTGTAAATTTAAGCATATCCACTGGTGATGAAAGCATCTGATGCAGGGACCCAAGGAAATCTGAATAGATAGTTCCAAGTATGGATGATCCACTCAAACAGCGTCCTCCGAATTGACCTGCTTCTCAACCTCTGCGTAATAAAGCTTCATTATGTCCATATAGCTGTAAATGTCTTCAAGCCGCTGTATTATTGTCTCAGAATCCGGGTTCCAGTTTTCGCTGAACCTTGTCCGTTCATAATACTCAAGATAGAATGACGTCAGCTTCTTAAGCGCATTGAATTTTTCAGATTTTGATATATTTGTAAGAACGTATGAATTCATGCTGTCCATGATTGCATGATTGTCAACATATCCATATTCCGGGACCTGAACGCCGATCTCGGTCAACGATCTGATTATGAACTGCCTGTTTGTTTCGGATCTGTCAGTAGAGACTGAAAAAAACCTCATATAATCATTCTTGGCATAATTGTATCCTGTGACAATTGCTTTCTTGATCCTTCCATCGCCAAGTAACTTCCTTGTTTCTGCAATCGGAGGTATATCGCCAACCGTCTTGATCTTGATGATTGTCTTGGCACGCGATACCCGCTTTGATTCCCTGCTGGCAAATAACCTCTTCAGAAAGGATTGTTTTTTTTGCTTCGGTTGTGATTCAACTTCCATTTGTCATGCACCTTTTTAATTTAAGGAAACTCCGTAATAATAAACCTCAAAATGAGTAGCTATATGAACATTTGCAGATGTGTTATCTGTTATTATCCTGACCGAAACAGTTCCGTTCACCTGGAAATCCGTATCCAGATATACAACTGAATAAGTGCCACTGAAATAACCAGTAAACGAAACGTTTGAATTATTAATGTAAAGATATGTTATGCCAGACAGATTAAGGCTTACGTTTCCGCCGTAAATTTCCCCGGTCACTTTTGATGTATTACTGAACACATACACAATTTCACCATTACTATCCGTGTATAGAGAAGTATTGAGATTCTCGTGTTCATTTGAGACGTTCAGGAATACATTGAAGACAGGAGATGTTGCAGTAAGGGTTGCATTTTTGAAATAACCACTTTTCGAACTGGTAAGGTTAATTGCCAGAAGGTTTTTTCCAGACAAACCGAAAATTGTTATATTTCCGCTTCCGGCTGGAACAAATTTCGGGTTGCCAGAATTAATAGCATAATAGAATGATTTAACCGCATCAAAATCTAGTATGACGGCATATGGTGTTACACTGACCGTCTTGTTTGTATTCGCATCTGAAACAGTAATACTGAATGATTCACTCGTAAAATGCACGTTTTCATATGAAATGTTAAATGTTGCATTATAACCTGGGAAGGAGAAAACTGTTCCATTGTTTGTGAAAGCATATGTGATATTAAAAGGCAGAGAGCTGTTGGTAATGAGGAGTGTTTGGGACGGGACAGACCTCCCCTCAGATGTCGTGTTTGCGGAATCAAATAAAGTTATATGCGTAATATATAACTGCCTCGGAATAAGAGAAACAGGCAGATTTACAGAAGCCGTATTATTTATTGAAGTTGAATACGAATCATACAGGGTGGAGGCTATGAAAAATCTGTAGTCCCCGGATTCCAGATCGCCTGCATATAAGGAACCTGAAGAATTTGTCTCTTTTATTACGTAGAAATCATGATTGGATACCCTGAAAATCACGAGAAAATATGTGGATACAATTGGCCTGCCTGTCGATGCGTTCAGCATATTAAAGGTCACGTTATGGAAGGAGGAAGATGTATAGTTCCCGGCTCCGGTGAGATTAGCCATGACTTCTCCCTCTGTCAATCCTGGAATCAACTCATTGGTCCATGTCTGAAGGCCGTTTACAATCGGAGTGAGTGAAATGTTCAATGACAAGTTTTTATCAATGTAAAGCAGTTTTGTTTCGTTGCTTAGGTAATCAACTGCTGATGCATTGAAGGTGTAATTCCCCTCTACCAGATTTATATCATAGAAACCGGTAGAATTGGTTTTCACTAAAACTGAGGAATTGGACATATTATATAGATCCACCTTAACAGAGGCCCCCGGGATATAGAGGTGATTGTAAGCATTGGTGATTTCACCAGTCACAGTGAAAATAAAACTGCCCTTCGGTGATAGTGAGAAGTTGTCCAGTGTAACATTTTTCACAATAGATACATTGAGATAATAACCAAAATACGGGAGTGTCTCTATCAGGAAACTGTAGTTTCCTGGATAAATAAATTCAATGACATATGTCCCGTTAATCGAAGTCTTGACTGGAGTGTCCCGGTATGTACCGTTTTCAACTGATATGAAATTCAGTAATGTCAATGCAACGGGAAGACCGTCCAATGTATTGTTTACTTTCCCTTCAAGTATATACGTTCCCCTCGCGGAATAATTTACTGTTGAATTGTAAACAGGAACAGGCGGAGGCGGGATCTGGTAGGATGGCGTCTTGAATGGATTTATGCTGTTCAGTGTGATATTGACATTAGTTTTGTTTGTGCCTATGTATAATATGGTCTGGTTGGCACCATAACCCGCTTTGCTTGCATTGATCGTGTCTGTGCCTAATGGTACCTGAATGGTATAGAATCCATTTGTGTTTGTATAAGCTGTCCTGTTATCGTTGATAGAATGAACGTTTGCATCAGATATCGTCGAATGTGTTGCCGTCAGCACATATCCGCTCACATTGAAGACAGGATGGTTGGAGGTTAGAGTAAGCTTCTCGTTGATAATGTTTGAGCCAGATACATTGAGTTCGTAAGGGTAAGGTTGTGGATTTATGAACTTCTTGTAAACAATAATACTGTATGAATCATTATAAAGATCGATAGAAAATAAACCCTGACCGTTTGACGAGATCGTCCCACTGGAGAATATTCCCGAAAATATGACCTGGACATTTGAAGCATCTGATCCGTTCTGATAAACAGTAGAACCTGAAACGCTATATTTAACCGCAGGACTTAATGACAGGTTTAACCATATTGTCTTTCCTGTTAATGTAAGCAGGACCTCTTTTTTGGCAAAACCTGGAACCTTGATGAAAAAGTAGCCTGTACCGGCGCGAAGGGCAGTGAAGGAATATCTGCCTGAATTTATCTGGCTGATGGCCCCTGCAGGGTAAAGTGAAATATATGCCTCAGAGCCCTGAATGAGCTGACCTGAAGATGCATTCTTCAGGTATCCTGTTATAACGGTAGTTGCATTTCCGGAAAAACTAAAATTAAAAAGTGTAGCATTATCCGTGTCAAGCGTAACAGGAATGACAGTTTCGTTATAGAAGAATGTTTCATTTACATTTGGTGGTGGTATCACGTTTTTTGGGATCTTGACGGGACCTGTTGGTGGCACCACGTGTATAAAGAAGAAAAGTGAAGAGAGAATAACAATTGCTGCGATGAATACAGCTACTCCTTTTGCGTTCAACTGTTTGCAAATTTAATCAACTATATAAGTATCTTGGTACCTGGAGGCCGGAACTAAATTAATTCCTCATTTTAACTGCCACGCCTTTTTTAAGATCCCGCATTGCAATAGAAGGCATTTTTGAAACTCCCACACCCCGTATTTCTCCATTGTGAACAACCACAACTTCATCCTCAATTCCGATGTCGTCTGTCGATGAAAGTATACCAACCGGATAGATATTGGCCGTTGGCTTGAAATCGTCTATTTCAACCAGAAACCTGGTGTTTTCAAGAAAAGCTGGCGCAATTTCCCTGGTGATAGTTTCCTTTCCCTGAGACCTGTTAAAAACAAGGCAGACTTTTCCTGCCCTGGTAAGCATGTCCTGGTTATAGCTTTTTATCGCCCTGGTCCCCTCCAGATATGGTCCAATCCAGTTTCCGAATTGAAACATGGCGACAGATAGAAGCTCCTCATGTCTTTCATTCAAGTGCCTGCGCCTAGATCTGTTTTTAGTTACATCGGAAACGACTTCTCTCAGTTTAGATAGATCCGACTGTCTCCCTGAACGGCCCCCTATAAATATTGAATCCTCCGGGAGAACCTCCTTTACGAAGAGCAGATCCTCGGGAAGGAATGCAATTATCTGATCGTATTTATTCCTTTCAAGATATGATTTCAGCATTGTTGAGATCATTTTCTTCTCGTCTTCGAACCATTGCCCGATGACGGGTATATCATAGAAAGCGGCAGGGTAAATACTTTCCAATTCTCTAGGAACAAGACCTACTGGGGATGTCACTATCAGCTCATGAAGATTTTCCCTCAACCCGGATAATGCTTCTATTATTCTCTGGTGGCTCCTGGAGGTAGAATACGGTTTCCGGGCTGAACATGGAAGCAACAGAAGAATATCTCGTCCTTCGGGTTTGACATAATTGTTGGCTATCTTTTTTCTATATTGAAGCAGATCAGGTCTGTAAATCGAAAGCATTTCATTTGCGCGTATAAAGGGTGTTACCCTTGGAAATGCAGAAATCTGTTTATCCGAATATTTATTGTCAAGATTCCGAATTATCTCAATGGATTTTCCAGAAATAATGTATTTCTCAACTAATTCACGAAGCGTTCTGTTTTCGATAGCCCTTCTGATAGTTAGCATCTCTTCGTTGACATAGTTTAGATTAGCATCAAATGGATCAGCCTCTGTTCTCGCATAACCAAAAGGCGTAATCTTATAGTGATCAATAGAAAGTTTTCTCAGCAATATGTCGTCGAAAATTGAGAATCCAAGATACACAAGGGAGGGTATAAGGAATGGGTCGGAAATCCCTGGACCATAAATCAATTTTCTATAACCGTATCTTGAATGTATCTTCATCATCTCATCCACCAACGCAGATGAATGCTGCAGCAGATATGATGCATTTCTGAATACAATAATATCATCAAGCTCTACGATATCGGCTGATCCTGGTTCCAGATAAGATCTTTTCGAGTATTTCTTGATCTCCCTTCCGAAGATAAAATTAGATTCAGCGTTTGATTTGAAAAATGATTTATCCGTCGTATCTATAATTCCAGGATAATCGAATAAGCTGTCTAGACTTCCGGTCCTGGAATAACAGAAAAAGGCCTTATCAACAAACATCTTTAGTTTCCAATCTTTACGCCACATCGCAGAATAATAGATAAAATCTATTGCTATGACCACGTTTGGATACAGTCTTCCTCAAACCTCGAAGAGTAATAGTATTTCAATCTAAGAATATACCAAAATTTAATAAGTTTCTTTTTAATGTGCAGGCAATCATAATCGTTTGCATTTGCTGTTGGAAAGGTTCTATTAATGGTTAACTCAACTGAAAAAATGAATTTAGTCCTGCCGGGGGATATATTGGGGACGTCGGAGGAATTTCTTCCGGGTAGAAACGTTATGGATGAGAATGGTTTATTGATCGCCCTTAAGCCAGGCACGCTGGTTAAGGATGAAAAAAACCTTACTGTATCTGTGCATTCCTTTAAGGTAACGATTAAACCTAAACCGGAAGATGTGGTTTACGGGCAGGTCACGAAGAGTGATCGCGGTAAATACAACATAGCCATAGGTGCATTCCAGGAACCAGGGCATAAAGAATTGATACCTACCAAGATGGAGGCTACTCTCAAGGTCGAATCTTCAAGAGACGAGAAATTTGTTCCTGTTCGAGTCGGTGACTATGTCAGGGGCAAGCTATTTGTTTCTCGGTATGGTACAGATATATCCATAGGCGGCAGAGAATTCGGTGTCCTCCTTGCAAAGTGCAATAACTGCAGACAGATGTTATTCCTAGAAAATAACTCACTT
>JAJZLW010000011.1 GCA_021850505.1 Thermoplasmata archaeon | reverse complement strand
GATCTACTGAGGATGCAGTATTCACGTTTTTCATCCATCCTGAATGAAATGGACTGGGACTTTGCTGAGAAGGCTGTAAGCGATGAGATGAGCAAATATAAAGCAGCACTTCAGGGTGGAGAATCTATCATTTCAAGGATAATTGCTAAAACTGGTGTTATAAGTGAAAAGGACGCAATCCAGCTTTATGATTCACATGGTCTTGATCCTGAAACGATTGAAAGGATATCTGAGGAAAAAGGAGGGCGAGTCAAGATTCCAGGCGATTTCAACATAAAGATTATGTCCCTGCATGAACCAAAGCACCAGAAGAAGAAACAGGTCGCTGTCCCGGCTGGGCTTGAGACTCGGCCACTTTATTATGACGACACACAGATATCGGATTTTACTGGTCTGGTACTTTACAGCTCAGGCGGCATCCTCATAACAAACCAGACCGCGTTTTACCCTGAGGGTGGTGGCCAGCCATGCGATTTGGGATATTTTGATTACGGGAATAAGAGGGTAAATGTAACATATGTCGAAAAAGTAGGGAAGGCAATTATCCACCATGTTGACTCTGATGTACCAGAAAAAACAAGAATTAAGGGCCATATCGACAGATTCAGAAGGAAGAGGTTGATGTACCATCACTCTGCTACCCATCTCTTACTGGCAGTCACACGGGAGATTCTTGGCAAACATGTATGGCAGGCCGGTGCACAGAAAGGCGTGGATGAATCCAGAATAGACATTACGCATTTCTCCAAGCTTACAGACGAGGATGTGGAAAAAATTGAAAACCGTTGCCTTGAACTTATTTCAAAAGGTGCCAAGATCATAGTAAGAAATATGGAATGGTATTCAGCACTTGACAAATTTGGGTTTTCACTATTCCAGGGCGGTGTTCCACTGGACAGTAAGCTCAGGGTAGTTGAGATTGACGGCATCGATGCGGAAGGATGCGGTGGTACGCACCTGGATAATATCAATGCTCTTGGTTTCATAAAGATTATCCGTACGGAGACCGTTCAGGAAGGTATCCAGAGAATCATATTTGCCGCAGGTGAGGCTGCTCTGATGCGTACGCAGAAGGTATACAGGTCATTTCGATCCATACAGCTTGATCTTGGAGTCGAAGAGGATAGAGTGGACGAAACTTTCCGCAAAACTTTCAACCAGCTTATTGAAGTGAAAAAACAGCTCGAAACGCTCCTCAAGGCAAGGGTGAATGATATTATTAAAAGTTCAAGAAAAATTGAAGATGGTTCATTTCCGTTAAGACATATTGATGCTTCGCTGAAGGAAGAGGAATTGAAATTGATTTCAAAAATTGCATCATCTGAAAAGAAATACGCCTACCTGATTACGAATTCAGATCAGAATGAGAGTAAAAAACTCTTTATCAGCCCATCTTTTGACGCAATTCAGTTCATGAGGAAGTTTGAAGGGAAATATATCAGGATACTTAATGGAAATAAATTCATGGTGGAATTCAGCAGCAATCTCGATACTGCAAAGTTAATAAGCATGATTACGAATAGAAGCAAAGAGTGAATGAAGCAAAATAACGATATCGAACAAGTTATTTCTATCGCATCTAGTTATTTTGCTATAAGCACCGAGGATATCTCGGATGATTCTGCAGTGCTCATTCTAAAAGACCGCGAAAAAGCAGACCTGGAAACATTTAGAAAATTTTTAACTAAAATAGAAAAACTTGGATTTACAGCTTTTACGGGTAATGAATATTCATACCGTATTTATGTGAGCAGGAAGTCATATGGATCGAAGAAGTCATTATTCTCAAAAAGAATTAAGCTTGTTCTATTCTTATTATCGATTATTACAGTATTTTATGCGGGTTATTCTTATCAAGTCTCTTTTACAGGGGAAACTTCTGTTGTCTATAATATAAGCTATGTCTTCGTCTTCTTCGTTTCGCCCATTTTCAGCATAATCCTATTCAGGGAGGTTGGCAGGTACATTGCCTTCAAGACAGAAGGGATGCATTACTCACTTCCGATTCTGATACCGGATCCTATTGGCCTTGGGACAATGGGATCAATCATAAGTCAGTCTCAGCCGTTCCTTTCAAAAAGGTCAATGTTGAAATCTGGACTGTACCCTTTGATCTTAGGCTTTTCATTTTCAACACTCTTCCTAATCATCGGTCTATTTCTTATACCCAGCTCATCACATTTATTGATACCTGTAAACTCGCCCGTGACAAAGCTTAGCCTTCCAATAATATTTTCGCTGATATTTTTCAGGTTCACCCCGGAGACTGTTGCACTTAACTTATTATCATACGCAGGCTGGGTGGGGATAGTAATAAACGCATTCAATGCATTTCCCCTTGGTTACTTAGATGGGGGCCTGATCTTTTCATCTCTTGAACCTGATTATTCGAAAATTGCAAGTTATGTTTCCATAATTGTAATTGCAGGGTTATCGTTTATTTACCCATCATGGTTCATAATTCTCGTATTTGCAATAGTTCTCGGGATCCAGGGCCCAACCCCGCTTTATGCCCTGAAATCCCTGAGCAGAAAGAGCAGGCTGGCAATAGTGCTCTCGGTCT
>JAJZLW010000131.1 GCA_021850505.1 Thermoplasmata archaeon | reverse complement strand
TTTTCCACCTCTTCAAGATCTTTGAATCTTCCTGGGTTCTTTGCCCTCATTGACATGGCCTTCATCTTTCTCTCAGTGAGGGAATCAATGTTATCCTCGAATTCCTTATTCCTAGTGAGCATGACATATATGCGCTCCAGAAGGATCCTTGCAATTGCAACTATTGCACGGTTCTTTCCAAGTCTTCTTACAATGCTAAGATATTTTGCCTTAATTCTCTTTGAATATCTTATGATTATATGGGCAGCAGTCACAAGGATGAATCTCAGCATGGATGAGCCATGCTTTGTTATGTGCCCTTTGATGTCATAGTTTCCAGACTGATCCTGCCTTGGCACCAGGCCGGCATAAGCTGCAAGTTTCTCCTTTGTTGGAAATCTGGTCACATCATCTATCTCTGACAATATAGCAGATGCTGAATACAGGTTTATACCCGGAATTGTCATTAGTAACTTCAGGGAAGCATTTCCCTCACATGCAACAGCCATCTGATCCTCAATGATTCTTTCTCTTTCTTTAAGATCAGATATCCTTTCTATGAGATCTGAGAGAACAATTCTATCCATGGCAGGGAGCTTTGAGGATTCATCCATAATGGATCTTATGCCTCTCCTTCCAAATATGTCTGTTGCATGTATGATGATTCCATGCCTTGTCAGTATTGCATGAACTCTGTTTTTCAACATGTTCATCTCTTCTCCAATGGATTTCCTATACCTTACAATGGATCTGAGAGCATCTGAGAACCTTGAGGGAAGATGTACTTCTGGCAATTCCTGCAATCTGAGGAGCTTTGCAAGCCTGTATGAATCCTCCTTATCGTTCTTCTTTGCTGTCATGAATATTAGCGAAAGCTTTGATGGATCCGCCAGATGCACTGAGAAACCCATGTCCCTCAGCTTTCTTGCAATATATTTTCCCGATGTTGATACCTCAAGTGCAATCTCAGGTTTCAGATCCAGGTATCTGGATTTAAATGCATTCAATGCACTCTCTGTGTTTTCGATCTCAAAGCTTTCACAAACATTTCCTTCTTCATCCATTGTTGTAACATATACGCTACTTTTTGTATATTCAAAACAATATAGATTCCAACCACCTCCTTGATTGTACATGGGCGATCAAAGTCGGAGACATTTCGACAGCCTTCTATTCACCCTTGTTTCATGGTACAATGAAGAGACGAAGAGCAGCTAATCTTTAAAGTCGACCCCACGGGTCAGCGAATACCACAGCTGCCACTCCGACTCCACGCTTGCACCGTCATGCAGGCCTGGACAGAATAACTTTTTTCATGATATCTTAATATTTTAAATGGGCTTGGCCGGATTTGAACCGGCGGCCTTCGCTGTGTGAGAGCGATGTCATAACCGCTAGACCACAAGCCCATAATTCGGTATGATAAATATGATTTATTTGTTTGGTCACCTTTAATAAATAATACTTATCTCCATATGTCAAAGTTCTTTTCTGATTAGGCTTCAGGGAAAAAATGCACACTTCTCCCATTCTACAATAGCAAAAGGCTGCACTTATAGGTATATAACGTAAATAGAAGTCGTATAAAATAGAGATTAAATGCGATATACGAAACCGTTTAAGGTGCATGGCACTGAAATTGGCGGTGAAGGGACTAAGTCATTTTTCATATTGTGTACGAAGTTATTATTGTAATTATGTTCCGAAACTTATATGATTTTTACTACTTTATGCAGCACAATTGAAAGAACACATATAACTAACTGCTATAGGAATTGCATTTAAACTTTACAATTCCTTGAGCGAATATCGCTTGAGAATTTTATACGAAAGCCCCTTTGCTTACGAGAGTTTGGATATTAAACTTCTGATCTCAGTTGAAAAATCTGCCTGAACTTCCCCTTGCAAACCAGAATTTTGTATGCGGAAGCCGGGATTTGAACCCGGGTTAAGGGCTTGGGAAGCCCCTGTGATAACCGCTACACTACTTCCGCTAAATAAAAAAAATGAGGAGTACTCAGTACCAACCTCTTAACTTCATAGCGTCCGCTACTCTCTTTACAGATATTGTATACGCCGCGGTTCTTGGATCCACTTTCAACTTTTCAGAAGCATCCAGCACGTCCTTCGCTGCCTTGGTCATCTTTTTGTCGAGTTTGGCATAGACATCATCTATGTCCCAGTAGTCGCCAGTCTGGTTCTGAACCCATTCGAAGTACGAAACAGTCACTCCGCCTGAGTTGGAAAGAAAGTCAGGAAGTACAAGTACTTTGTTTTTGTAGAATATTTCATCTGCATCTGGCGTTGTTGGTCCATTAGCGAGTTCAAGGACTATTTTTGCCTTAACCTTTGACGCGTTTTTGGAAGTTAACTGGTTTTCGATTGCAGCCGGTATCAGAACATCAACCTTAAGTTCAAGCAGTTCCTGGTTTGTAATATTCTTGGCCTTTGGGAAGTTCTGCACAGAACCTGTCTTTTTCTTGTGCTCCATGAGTTTATTATAATCAAGACCGCTCTCAAGGTAAATCCCGCCTTTTGTGTCTGATACTGCTACTACCTTGGACTTGAAATGCTCCTGAACAAGCTTAACTGCAAACTGTCCTGCGTTTCCGAAACCCTGAATCGCAACTGTTGCCTTTGATAAATCGAGTCCCTTTCTTCTGGCAGCCTCTTTGAGAACATACATTCCACCTTTTGCTGTAGCGTCTCCTCTGCCAAGTGAACCACCAACTTCAAGAGGTTTTCCAGTAATCACGCCTGGCTGTGCCTTTCTTGTTATATTCTCGAACTCGTCCATCATCCACGCCATGATCTGCGGAGTTGTGTAGACATCAGGTGCCGGGATATCCACTTCCGGACCGATAAACTCACCAATGGCCCGCACATATCCGCGACTCAATCTCTCCAGTTCTCCGGCGCTCATTTTCTTAGGATCGCATATGACTCCGCCTTTTGCTCCTCCAAGTGGTATGTCAACAACTGCTGTCTTCCAAGTCATCCAAGCTGCCAGCGCCTTTACCGTGGATAGGCTCTCTTCTGGATGGAATCTTATTCCGCCTTTGACCGGCCCTCTTGCGTTATTGTAATGAACCCTGAATCCAGTGAACACTTTAGTTTGCCCGTTATCCATTTTTACCGGTATCCTCACCTGGAGAATCTCCTTCGGCTCTTTCAGAATCTCAAGTGCCTCTTTATCCAGTTTAATTACCTTTGCTGCCTTTTCTAGCTGTTTCACCGCTATATCAAACGGATCTAAATCTTCTGCCATTTTTTCATCCTGCCCAGTGGGCTACCCTTTATTTATCTGAACTACATTAAATTTACAGCTAATTTTTTAAAAAATATTATAAAAAAGGTAGATAGTGGTTCCCGCAATAAATTGTTATAACCTATTTTCTGCGGTAAATTATATTTTTATTCCAGAGCTATTCTGATAGTTTCCAGAACGTTGATCATATGTCTTCTCGACACTTTGGTCCATAATGTTGAACACAATCTGGGCTATCCTGTCTCCTTTCTTGAACTGAATTGAGTTATTTGATGAATTATAGAACGAAAGTGTGAGATTACCATGAAAACCGGCATCAACGTAACCAAAAGATCCAATAATGCCACGTCTTGCATATGATGATCGGATCCAGATTGAAGCTGAAATATGCGGCGGCAGCTCAATACGTTCCAAAGACGAAACAAGAAAGCCGGTCTTTGGGGGAATCAAGATATCCTCACAATCCTTTCCTCCTTCGAGCCTGGCTATCGCAATTCTTAGATCATAGCCATTTGGAGTTATCCCTTTCCTATCCACATCTCCAGTAAGGAGGCTGCCAGATTCTATCATAGAGATTATTGATGTATCGCTTAAAACAGACATATTTCATGATACAGCTTGTGTAATTAATTTGTTTGTTTTCTTTGTTTCAAGCAAATAGTAAAGGATCGCGGCTACGGCGAATGAAATAAAATAACTTATGTCCACACCAAGTATCTTTGCGATGGGCCCTACATAATACGAGGATGGATACATGAACGGGATGGAAACTATTATTCCTACCAGGTAGGCAGAAATAGCCCTGATGTTAAAGACCTCCGTGAATTGAAGTTTCATATCCCTCCTGGATCGAATAAAGAAATCTACTATCATGACCGCAATCCATGGAGTTATCCAGTAGTCAAGTATGAAAAGGAAGTTTTCGTAGCTCACATAGAATGACCTGTAACCTATGTAAGAAAGGATAACAGCCAAAGCAGCAACTGTAATAGAGATATACCTTCTATTAACCCTGATTCCAGCGGCACGTATACTCATTGAGTTTGAATAAAGATTGATCGCATTGGCTGCAAGTCCGCCAAGAAACAGGAAATAAAGTCCTATCAATGCGTATTTGCCAAGAAATAACCGCATCGGCTCTGCGGGATTTGAACTCGTAGAAAGTGTTGCTAAACCAACGTAATAACCAGCTATTTCGGCAAAGAAAGAAGCAAGCGATGCACCTGCGAAAACAAGAGTAAAAATCTTCTTTGGAGATGACTTCACAGGCAGATATCTCGAATAATCTGATGCATATGGTCCCCAGCTCATAATATAGGAAAAAGAAAAAGCGACAATCCAGCCAAATGATACAGCCGAGAATGCCCCAAAAACCGGTGCATTTCCTATTATTCCTATCTTATCGATGGAATAAGCCATTATTACGACAAACATTGAACCAAGAACAGCAGACATTATCTTTTCGAAGATGTGGATTGTCTTATATCCGAGGATAGTGAGTGCCAGGACTAATAATACAGTTATCAAAATGGGATAAATGTAGGATGATGTATTGAAAGCCAGAGAGAGCGCTGAGGCAGCAATAATAGAATTAAAAGTGAACCATCCCAGTGTGTTTCCCCACTGCAGTACAGACATAAGAATTCCACCCCTTTTCCCGAATGTATATCTGCCTATACGCATCTGGGACATTCCGAAAACCGGGCCCATGAGGCTCATGGATGCAAGTAGGACACCGCCCAGAACTGTTCCAATCGAAAGAGCAAGTAGAGTTGTCACGAACCCTAAAGAATACAACTGAGCCACAAGACCTATTGCGAAATCACCTATTGTAAGATTTGAAGCAAACCAAAGCCAGAACAGTGAAGATGGACGTTCCTTTCTATCGGTTTCTGGAATTACGTCCATATTCTCAACGCTATCTGTTGAGCTGGACTTAAAATCGAACATATGTTCGGTCATGGCAGGTCATTCTACCATGATAATTAATATTTTTTGAAACAAGCAGGCAAAATAATATTATTAAAGGTAACATATCTAATTCAATGGATACTAAACTTGCGGTTGAAGCACTGTTGTTTGCTTCCAAAGAACCACTTTCTGTAAGTGACATGGCAATCGCAATAAAGGAAGAAAAGGATGAGGTGTCAAAAGCACTGCGTTCTCTGATAAAGGATTACTCCGGCCGGAACACTGCCCTAAAAATATCAAAGTTTGGCATCAGGTATAGAATGGAGGTAAAGGACGATTTTGTGAACTTTGCGGTGACAGTATCAGAACCTGAATTTCCCAAGGAAGCACAGGAAATTCTCTCAATGATCCTCAGGAACGGTGGCGCCATGAAAGGTGAAATCAAGAAGACTTTCGGCGATGAATCTGAAAAAATATTAATGGAACTGAAACATAAGAAAATAATCACATCCGAAAAGTACAGGAACACCGAAGTTTATAACGTCGGGAAGAATTTTTACAGATACTTTGAAGTCAGTAAGCAAGTGGTTGATGATATAATAAAAAACAGACAGGTGGAGAATCCTGACAAATAAAATCCTGTTAGTGGGAAGCGGCGGGAGAGAAGATGCAATTTCAGGAAAACTGGTATCAGAAGGATCTATACTGTATTCCGTTATGGGGCATGAGAACCCTTCAATCAGAACCAAAGCAAGGGAATACAGGATAGTACAGGAAACAGACTGGCAGTCCATATTGAAATATGCATTATCAATCCAACCTGATCTTGTTTTTATCGGTCCAGATCCGGTTCTGGCTACACCTCTTGTCGATAAACTTGAAGTAAATTCGATCAGGACTGCATCTCCATCCAGTAAAGCAGCGAGGATAGAGACCGACAAGACATATATGAGAGACCTGATGAATCGTTATTCAATTGACGGCAATGTCGGAAACTGGTCGTTTGATTCAAACCTTGCGCTTGAAAAATGGGCTTTAAAATTTGATTCTGAATTTGTGGTAAAGCCAAGGGGGCTAACTGGAGGAAAGGGCGTTAAGGTGATGGGTTTTCATTTCAGGACAAAGGATGAGGGAATAAAATATGCTAATAGCCTGATTCGGAAGGATGGATCAGTCCTGATAGAAGAAAAGGTCTCCGGGGAGGAATTCTCACTTCAGGCATTTTGCGATGGAAAAACCGTATTGCCAATGCCACTCGCGCAGGATTATAAGAGGGCATTCGAAGGGGATGTTGGCCCAAATACCGGCGGCATGGGATCAATAACAGACAGAGATCATCTTCTCCCTTTTATTCCGGGCAGAGCCCGGGATAAAGCCCTCAGTATACTGAGGGAAGTTGCGGATCGGATGAGGTCTGAATCCACACCCTTCAGAGGTATCCTGTACGGCCAGTTCATGTTTACGAAATCTGGAACAAGACTGATAGAAATAAATGCAAGATTTGCAGATCCTGAGGGAATAAACATACTGACGATTATGAATGACAGTCTTGAGGATAAGCTGTTCCAAATATCATATGGTGACCTTAAAGGTGGATCATCATTTCTCAATAAGGCCACGGTTTTGAGGTACCTGGTACCTAAAGGCTATGGAACCAAACCGGAACCGGGAAGCATACATATAAACCCGGTTAAAAGGGATGATGTCCGTGTATACTATGCTTCAGTAAGTGGATCCCTGACGGATGTGAATCTATCAACATCAAGGGCTCTCGCGATCGTTGGAATATCCGAAACTATTCCCGGAGCTGCGACAAAAATTGACGACTACATGGTTAATTTAAGTGGTGATTTCTATATGAGGAGAGATATCGGTACTGAGGATATGCTTTCGAAAAAGATAATGCTGTCTTCATGAAAGCATTATCTTTCCAATAAGTCTTGGAGACAGCATATTGCTGGCAAGAGTCATATTTTTGAGGCTGGTCTGGATCGGACTGTCGAGAGTCAGTGTTTTGCCATCATAGCTTCCTCTCTGGTATCTCATAGCGTCTGAGATGAAAACCTCGAATATATTTTCTGGAACTTTTCTCACAGATTTGTGATATGCGATGCTGGAAATTATGGAATCATATTTTTTCAATGGCGCATCGGTAAGCATCATTCCCCTCTGAAGCTCTTCGCTGTCAACATTCTTCAAAGCAAGCCCGACCCTCGAGCTTGGACCCGCTTCATCGACATCTACATCATGCATCTGGATTGACCGGATCTGGGCTTTTCTGTTAAGATACGATACCTCCATCTCCTGATGTTTCCTTATAATACCACTCAGTACAAAACCAAGTGCCACTGTACCAACGCCCCTGACCTGGAAAAAGTGATCGATAACAACGCTAGGATTTGAGTTGCTTTTCTTTGTTCTAATCGAAGATATATCCTCAACTAATTCCATCGGAGGCTTTTCAGATATCACATATTTTTCTAACCTTGTCCCACGGATCACCTGTTTTACCTGGTCAATCATGTTAGGATCATCGAAAGTGATGAACCCAGTATCCGGTCCCATTAGATCCAGGCCTACTATAACCTCTCCAAGGTCCCTGTTCAGCTGGGTAACATTAACGAGAGCAACATCAGATGGGAAGATTGAATCGGTAAGGGATGAGATCTTCTCAGGATATCGATTCGGGCTCACTATAGTAAGAATCAGATCATCGCTTTTTCTCTCAAAAAACTCAATATCTGATGATGTTCCTTTTTTTGAAACTTCCCTGAGGAATTCTGCCGAATTATATGCGAAGAGTGTAAGTGAATTCATAAAAAGAGAATCTATAGGCTAATAATTATTTCTTCGTTTAAATCCAAAAAATTATACTGAGTGGAAATATCATCTCTTCCAGAAAAGAAGTCGGATTTATAAATAAAGGTTAATTTTTGGCTTGGATCAATCCTTGAAACACCAATAAATGAATAATAAGATATGCCTTAAGGGAAAGATATGAAAATAATGATCAATGTAGCAATGAGCCTGAATGGTTTGATTGCCGGAAGGCTTGGACGGAGGGTTGAAATTTCATCCAACCAGGACCGGGAAAGGGTTATGCATTTAAGATCAACGTGCGATGCAATACTAGTAGGGGCAAATACAATAATAAATGACAACCCAGATCTGCGAGCTGCTGACAGGGGGTATGAAAAGAATCCGGTTAGGGTCATACTGGATGGCAGGCTTTCGGTTCCAACTCACTGCAGGGTATTCGATGGTAGATCCAGGACTCTCCTTTTCACAGCGAATCGAGAAAGAAAAATGTCTAACTGTGAAATAATATATAACGATAGCATGCAAATTCCAGTTAACTTCGTGCTCGATGAACTCAATGATAGAGGTATTAAGAACTTACTTGTAGAAGGCGGCAGCAAAGTCATCCGGCAGTTTCTTCTTTCCGGAAAGGTCGATTCCTTCAGCCTGTATATCGGCAACATCTTAATAGAAAATGGAGGCATACCTCTATTCGAAATTGGTTCAGATGTTAGAAATGCAATCTTGAGTGGTGAAAAACTTGGTGATGGTTTTTTACTCAATCTTGATCCAATTGAATTGAAAAAGGGGATTGAAGAATATGGAAGAAGGGGGACTAAGGCTAAATTGGGCTAGAGACCACATGGGTGTTGTCTCAGAGATAAGGAAGAGATTTGTCAAGGAAAAACCGTTTAAGGGAATCAGGATAGGCATGGCTCTTCATGTCGAGGCAAAAACTGGTATTTTTGCACTGCTTTTAAAGGAGGGTGGAGCCGACGTAAGATTATCCTCCTGCAACCCGTTGAGTTCTGATGACAGTGTTGTTTCCTCTTTGAAAAAAGATTACAGCCTGCCTGTGTTTGCCAAGAAAGGAGAATCAACTGAGGAATACTACAAGAACCTGAATTCCGTACTAGATCACTCACCGAATCTTGTGATAGACGACGGGGGAGATCTTGTCAGGCTGCTTCACACTGAGCGTTCTGATCTGATGGAAAATATATTTGGTGGAAATGAGGAGACTACAACAGGTGTTGTTAGACTGAGGGCGATGGCAAATTCCGGTGCACTGAAATTTCCAATGTTCGACGTTAATGATGCAAAGATGAAGCACTTCTTCGATAACCGTTATGGGACCGGGCAGAGCGTGCTGGATGGATTCATGCATGCCACAAATCTACTCATCGCGGGTAAGAATGTTGTAGTTGGGGGATACGGATTCTGTGGCAAGGGAATTGCAATGAGGATGAAGGGTCTTGGAGGGATAGTTACGGTGACAGAGGTCGATCCCATAAAGGCAATTGAGGCAGTCATGGACGGGTTCTATGTAGATAAGATGGAAAATGCACTTAAAACCGCAGACATTGTTGTCACGGCTACGGGCGTCAAGGATATTATAACCACAAAGCAGTTAACGAAAGCAAAGAGTGGTGTAGTACTCTCAAATGCCGGCCATTTTAACAACGAGATCTCCTTTGACGATCTCGAAAAAAATTGTGCAAGAAAAGAAAAAGTCAGGGGCGATGTCGTGAGATATTACCTCAAAAGCGGCAATTACGTTGATCTTGTCTCAGATGGCAGGCTGGT
The DNA here is from genome assembly GCA_021850505.1 of Thermoplasmata archaeon. Next base: position 6,908 of record JAJZLW010000131.1, on the reverse strand, counting down.
AAACCTTGCATCCGGGCAGGGACATCCTGTGGAAATAATGGATATGAGTTTCGCAATTCAAGCTCTGGTTGCTGAGTACCTTGTCAAAAATCATTCTGGCCTGAAGCCAGCCTTATACAGCGTTCCAGAGGAGATAGACAACCAGGTTGCAGAGATTAAACTTCACAGCCTCAGTATCGACATTGACAGATATACCGAAGAGCAGCTAAAATACATTAACTCATGGGACGAGGGAACGTGAAGATATAGAGAAAAATAAAATTACACCCTTCTATCACGAACCAGCAGTTTGTTGAGAATTTAAATGCCGCCGTAGCTCAGCCTGGTAGAGCGCGTGCTTGGTAAGCACGAGGTCGCGGGATCGAAACCCGTCGGCGGCTCTCTATTAAGTTTAATAACGCAAGGTAAAGGAATAGATTTCATTCAGATCATTACCGTTCTCAAAATGTTGTGTAATGTTATGAATCTACACACTCTCTCTGTTCGGAACATATGCTGTCTCAGTCCACCCTGATCCGGAAGCATCAGGCATGCTTCCGGTGTACAGGTATTCATCCATCACGGACAGCACAGAGGTTACCGCACTCACGGGGAACGGATCTCCGCAAAGATCAATACCACGCAGGGAGATCGCCAGTGAGGCGAGCCTGTCCCTGTCGTAGTCCTGATCACAGTTTTCACATCTCGAAATCTTCCAGCAGGGTGCTTTACTTTACCACCACATACGGGACATTCTGAGGAAGTCCCTCCCGGATTCACCTTTATTGTCTTGTCTGGTGATTTGTATTCAATCATTCTAAGGAATTCAGCATAGGGCCATCGGTTCAGGTACGTTCTGAGTTTATTGCTCTGAGGTCTTGCGCTCTTTCTTATGTTTGTGAGATCTTCCACAATAAATGTCGTGTCAGGGTTCTCCCTGACCAGTGAAGTTGAGAGTTTATGTAATGCATCCTTTACTCTATTCCTTTGCCTTCCCCTCGCTTCTTAAAGTTTCCTGTGCCTCTTCTGGGGATTCTTCACGTTTTTCTGAGTCAGTTTTCTCCTTCGGGAATAATCATTCTGTATTCTCATGATGATATTTGTGGGCTTTGTGAAAACATTTTCAATCACTCCATGATTGATCACTGTCATTGAGATATTGCTGAAATTAACATCAATTCCAATCTTCCTGCATCTGATCTCCTTGTTTTCCGGTTTCCTGAATGAGATCACAACTTTCCTGTCTGTGAGGAGAATCTCAGATATTCCATATTTGCTGTATTCATCATATCTGGAATGATTTTCATTCACTGGTATGTACTCATATTCATGTGGTCTGATCGTGATCCTTATGAACCCGTCCTGAAGCTTCATCAGTTCACTGTCCATCCTCATTGAGAGTTTCTTTGCTTCTGAGTATTTCTTTCCCTTCCTGTTCTTCAGGAATGATCTGAGAATGGCAATGGATGATCTGCATACAGGATTGATATGGTGCTTTGCATAATCATATGTGGAATCAAACCATGGCTTGATTTCCCTCCCGAGGTCAATGGGTGAAGGGATCCTTCCATTCCTCCTCCTCATTTCCTCGGCTTTCAATAATCCATGATGCACTGCATACTTCATGTCCCTCAGGTATTTCATTATCCGAACAGGTGGAACATAATACCACCATATTGTGCGTTTCTCTCCCCACGAGGCCCATGCATGGTTCAAGACCTGACGGCCTCCAGAATCTTTCTTGTCTTGTGAGAACGAATACCGTACAGACGAGCAGAAAAGGAAGTAATGGTTGATACGAGATCACGGGACAGTTCCTCGTGAGCGGTAAGAATCTCCTCACCGCCGGTGATTATAATCTCTGTACTGTGCATTTCACATACCTTTTCGACAAGGTCGTACCCAAATCTCGCTAGACGATCCTTATGCGTGATGTATATTCTGGAAACCTTTCCTGTCAAACCTCATGCCGCTTCGTATATTAGAGATAACTTTGGACTCATGAGATAAAGACTTCGGGGGAATTATCTGCCTTTCAAGATCCTCTTTCTGCCCGTTGCTGGAAACCCTTGCATAGATGTAAGAGACTTTTCCATCTTGAATCCCCAGGATTCTGTTAATCTCGCTTTCGGGGACTCTTCTAAAATTGTTCTGCATCCTCACATACCTGATCTTTCCTTCTCTATCCCACATCCTCAAAGTTGTTGGGTGAATCTGTAATATCTTGCAAGCATCTCTGATGGTGTAGAGCTTCTCCATAACTTATGATAATACGTAATAACAATACTTAATATTTATCATTAGCTGTTAATTCCCCCAGGAATAATTTTGCCCCAAGACCATCTTCCTGAGTATGTTAATGTATCATACTGTTTTGATTCTTGTGATTCTGGATAATATTTTTGCGATTCCTTCCTATGAACTGAATGGTACACCATACGGTGCTCTTAGGTTAGCAAGGAATGCTATGAGCGCATATAGTCCCTTGAAGGGATGTCTCCTCTCTGTTGTTCTCCACAAGAAGGGTCTTCCAATCCTAAAGAATCACGGAACCATGAGTTCTTCAACTCTGTTTACCGGAGATAGGTTATGCCGGTCATTCTGGCGATTTAATCCATTCTAATATCTTATTGTGGTTCCATTTCTTATTCTACTTTCGTTTAGTTTTTTCCTGTTAATGGTGGCAATGGAAGGCTTGAGCCTCTGATTATATTTCTTAGCCTTTCCGGGTTGCTCTTAAGCTTATTCATGGTGGATGTGACAGCATTCTTCAGATCATTCATGCTTTCAGGGCAGAAATTTGGAAGCTCTTGATATTTCAGGGCATTCCATACCAGTTCGTCTGGATTCAGCTCAGGAGAATATGCGGGTATGCGCCTCGTAATGAGTCGATCATTATGCGTGCCGAGGTATTCCTTGACCTTTCCACTCCTGTGTATCATTATGTTGTCCCAGAATATGTAAAGAAATCCATGTATTTCTGAGAGAAGCTGATCCAGAAATGAGAGGATATCATCCTCGTTCATGCTCCCCTCCTTTATGGCGAAATACAGAGCGCCATCCGCAGAGACGGCAGAGGATATGGATATCTTATCCCTCTTCTCCCTCACCCTTATGGCGGGTCTCTTACCCCTCGGAGACCATGTCCTCCTCACGTTGGGCCTGCTCTGCACTCCAGATTCATCCTGGAACAGAATGGTCGCATTCTTCTCATCTGCCTCCTTCACATATTCCGGATAGTTCTTTTCAAGCCATTCCTTCACGTATTCGGGATTCTTCTCCATGGCCACCGCAACCGGGATCTGTGCTGAATAACCCAGGTTTTTCAGCACTCTCCAGATGTGTGTTGTGTTGTAACTTACATCGAATTCCCCTGATATGACTTCAGATATTCTCTTAAGTGTCCACAGATCAGTATCATAGCCGTATGATCTTGGACCGCCGTCTATTATTCTCTTCAGCTTCTCTTTCTGATCCTTTGTCAGCTTACTCTTGGAACCCGGTTGCTTAATGTCATGCCAGTCTCCACTCTGTTCCAGTTTGACTGACCAGTTGTATACTGTCTTACGGTTCACCCCCAGTTTCTTTGATATAACTGACTTCTTCATGCCTTTCTTCAGCATTTCAAAACCCTGTTTCCTTTTCCATTCCCGGATTTCTGATTTATCACTGGACCCGTGTCTGGGCTTCCCGGTAGCCATAATAACTGTAAACGCAGATTGGATATAAACATTATTATAGAATATTAGTCATTATAGGCATTAATCAGTCCAAAGAGCAGTAATGCCGTGATTGGTTGTGGCGTGGTAACAACCGTTCCTCTGTGTTTCACTATGCAGGCAAATTATGAACCGCACTTTTCGACCAATATTTTTTGAAGTGAAAAAACACAAACACTATCATTTTACAATTTTTGCTTTCATTTAATGATGTTCGAAGAACAAGACAATAAGCCTTGTTTCTGAAAATCTTACGATGTTTGGAAAAACTATCAGAAAGGCTTAAATATTATATCTCAGTTATGTTATATGTGAGGAAGTATTTTCCAATCGTAGTTGCAATAGTCATAGTTGCTGCTGGACTTGGAATACCTTACGGAATTGGTCTAACGACCTTCACACATGCTCAAAAGAATCAGGTAATATCAATACCATCCGGAAAGTTCTTTAAATTATCTAATCAGGACTATGCGCCTCCGGGTCAAATAGACATTTACCTATCCTCTTGGTATGGATGTCCAATAGGAGCGGCAGACTCTTGGATGATATATTGTAGCTTCTCCCCTTTCATCAACATGTCTCAACATTCTGTTATTAACCAAGTTCTATTCGCCAATGGTACCACTGTACCTGGACTTCTTTTTTACAATTTTTCATTCTTCGATAATGCAACCGGAATGCACGTTGATTTCTATCCTTATTATCTCTATAACATGTATCTGAACAGAACGGCCGATGGTTTTAACAACAGAACAGGCGGCACTCCGATCCCGAGTAATGAACTCGTGAGCACCGGTCTTTCAGAGCTTAACGGATCCGGCTTTCCCTCTCCAGTAATCGGGATAATTGCGAATATTACGACAGTGGATCCAATCAGTGGAACGAACACACCATCTGCATTCCTGCACCCCGCGTCAAAGCCGTCCAAGATAAATACAGTAATGGTTATTACGGGTCCAGGAGGAACTTGGATTCTGAATCGTTATATAATAGTCCCATCATCATTGACTTCATACAATCCTACCTACTTGCTTTCAAATTGCATGACGATGACAAACATCGAGGCTGCTTCAAATAACCTTACGAAAACATTATCATCCGCCGCAACACAGCCTGCCTGCTTATGATAATCTATTATCCTATTTTACTATATTTCAGGAAGATTGATAAATATGGCTCTCTTCAACATTGGATGGGTATATAAATGGTTAATCATTCCATAATCCAATTGTACGGTCTACTTGAGTTATCAATATACTGGTCAAATATCCCATGAATCCCTGTCCATATCCCTTTTTCCTGAACTTGTCACTGGGATATAATCCGGAAATTGTTTTGGTTGTGCTTGGTATAAATAATCGTTTCTGCCCCTCTCCACCTTTAAAGTGGTTATCCCTAATGATGGAATAATATTTGAGATTCCAGCATTCCATTTCCAATGAAAACTCAATAAAATGGATCAAAATGTATGTTGAAGAATGTTAAAGAGAAAATTGTCTGTTTGTATACCCATTAGAGGTTAAAGAGATCCAAATGTCTTTATAACAATCCGACCCTTCTGTGATGAGTGAGGGATTTATATTTAATGGGCCAATGGACTATCGTGTGGATTGGAATAAAGCGGTCATAAGATTGTGTCAGCATTTTAGGACTTTATCCTATTGGATCTTGATTCATACTTTCAGCAGTTGGTTAAAATTATAGCAAATTAGGAAGAATTGAGATTATTCAACACATCTAATCACTTATCAACCCACGCAAAAGTGTGAAGAGCAATGAATAATTATGAAGTTTTGCACCAGTAACCACTATTGCTTCCAGGGGCAATTTATGAGAACTGGAAAAAGTGTGCATGAGGAATTGAATTCCTCAGTTCGTGGCTGTAGTGCCCTTGATCTTGTCTTTTTCTATTGCCGATTTGCCTAAAGTATAAGTGATTAGTATTATTGCTATTATCAACAGTGCCAGTCCAATTGCCTCCACGACCCAGAAGAGCGTAATAAGGTATTCCACGACACCGAATGCCGCAATTATGGTTCCTGCTATTATAAAGTACGTAATCACCTTCTTCTCTGTGTTATATTCCCTAACATAGTGCATGAACAGGAGGATTATTCCCGCCAATAATGGCATAAAGAAAAATGCAAACAGGAGATGGCCATCCGTGAATGCCATATCGTACTGGTAGCCGGCCCCGCCGTTTGGGGGAACTCCAGGCGCTCCAAAACCATAATAAGTCTCGTTAAATTCCATCGCATACCCTATACCAACCATAACAGCCATCGTCGCGATCCATGTCAGCAATTCAGAGATCTGGACCATACGATCCGCAGGATTCTTGGACAAGAGATAATAAAGTCCAATAATCGAAACAAGGGCGCCTATGCCTACTATTCCTGTCTGACTGTCATCCAGCGCAAGTCCATTCATACCCCCGGTACCGAATGGGGATATAGCAGGTATCACATAAGTTCCAAATGATGAGATAAAGTAAAGATAACTCATCGAAATTGTTCCAAACACCGCGACAATCAATCCTGCATTCACGATGTTTCTTTTCACTGGAGAGAGTTTTTCATATCCAAAACTTACCGCTGCAAGACCAACGATTCCACCCATGACTGCAGGAAGCATCTGGTGTGAGTGCGAAGTTATAAGATTTCCAAGAAAAGTCTGTAGCCCGCCCCATGCGGTAACATCGTTATTCAGGGCTGGTAAGGAAGCGTACCCGAACAGATTGCCATATTCATAGATCATTCCCATTACAGCCGCGATTCCCGCAGAAATCGTTGTGATCACTATGAGCGAATATGCTCCCCATATGTTCCTGAATTTTAGTCTGTCCTTGAAAGGAAGCATCAGCAGATAAACGAAGAACATGAGCGCAATAATAAGCATCCAAACATCTCTCAACGCCTGTAACACGTAATCCGCTGTCTGCGTGCTTGCAGGATAGAAGAAAACAGTTCCCAAAACCGTGAGGAGCAGGACAGGATATGTGGTAAGGTTAACTGCTTTCCTTTCCAATGCGCCTAAACCTAGAAGCTCTGATGCATACAGAATAAGCAAAAATGCAAATGGTATCATAATGGTGTGGTAAAAATTAACCATGTCAAGGCTGAAATCACCCAAACTGAACCAACTTACTCCTGGAAGAATAGGCCCAATCACGAGCAAAATGCTTATAAACACAAGTACTGCAATGATGTT
>JAJZLW010000158.1 GCA_021850505.1 Thermoplasmata archaeon | reverse complement strand
GAATATCTCTTGAGGAGCTTGAATCTGCATACGCAGAGATAGAAGAGTACGAGAAGGAACATGCCTCAGAGATTGCAGATATCATAATGACCCTCGTAACAACCATGAGGATGAATGGTATCTTCGTTTCAGACAGGACAGCCATGGGAAAGACCTTTTTACCAATGCTTGTTGCAACTTACTCATGGCTCGTGGGTGCCCCAGTGAAGAAATCAGCCATTGCCGTTGCTAAATACATACTTCAGGACAATGATGAGCAGCTTAATGCCTTCAACAAAGCGCTCGACACGCTCTACCCGAAGGAACTCAGAGAAGCACAGGAGAAGCTGGGTAAGGTTGAGGAGTTCATCAAGGCAGGGAATCTTGGCAACGCAGAGAAGGAAGCGCTCGAGGCAGTCAACATGGCGGGGCAGCTTGTCAAGAAAGAGGGCATGCTTGACATCTATCAGGCAGAAGTGACGCAGTTTGTCAGCGACGCTGAGACTATGGTCAAGAATATCCAGACCATGAAGAAGCAGATAGCTGGGGGCATAAAATGAGCATCCCAGGACAGACTGCACAGTCCTATTTCAAGAAGTACAGGATAGTGCGTCCTGATGAGTGGAAGTCCTTTATGGACAAGAACGCTTATCAGGAACCAACAGTAAGATCGGCAACCTTTGATCTTACACAGGCTTTTAGCGAGAAGAATGTTACTATGGGCTCACACTTCCTCATGGATGCCCACCTGATGCATTTTAAGCCTTATGACAAACTTGTTCTTAACCCATTGAGCAAGAACTCATGGAAGAGCCTCTTAGAACAGGAGATGGCAGATCCGAAGTATCAGGAACTGAATGCAAAGGTGTCAAGGAACCCGATGCTCTCACTCATGGCCACAAAGAACTTCCTGCAGGCAATCGTTGAGAAGGCTGAGGAATCGCAGAAAGCCATACCACCCAACATGATGCCACAGAACCAACCAGGAAGCCAGCAAGGACAGGGAAATGCTCCCGGGAACACGCCAAATCCACAGGGGCAACAGGGCAATCAGCCGGGGGGCAATCAGCCGCAGCAGCCGTTCAACTTCAACAATTTCATGAATGCACTGACCAACATGCAGAGCGGACCCATGAGCAACCAGTCCACCTATAACAGCATAATGGCAGGGTTAGGCGCTGCTGCCGCGAACGCTACTGAGGAAAGCACAGAGATGATGAATGTGATGAACAGCTTCACGCATTCAGGAATACCGATGAAACGCCTCACAGATCCAGAGGAGATGAGGGACATTCTCTCAAACAGGTTTGTGATATCGCTTGCAAAAGTCATGAAACGCCTGAACACAGATGATTCCGGTAAGAGCCATGTCAAGCCGTCAACAAGGCGAGGAATACCTATCGGAACAAAGAAAATGCAGTATTTTTCGGAGATACCCGACCTTGTGCCGCAGGACATGCTGGATGAGGACATCCTGAACTACAAGATAGCCTCAAAGACGGCACATGTAAGGGAGCGTTACTCAAGCATGAACAATTACCTCATCTATCTGGACAAATCAAGCAGTATGGGCGGCGGCATAGAGTTTATCGATGATTACGTGCCAAAGATCGCGGTTGCAGCTGCAAGCGCTCTTGGGCTTGCGAGAACAGTCAGGATGCATGGGGGAACTGTAACGCTGAAGCTTTTTGACACTGAGGTTGGAGATCCTATAACCGACATGTGGGAACTCCTGAAAACACTTGGGGGAATACAAGCTGACGGCGGGACCAATATCACTCTCGTCCTTGAAGATGTCATACAGAAGGGGAGAGATTACAAGGCAGTCCTCGTATCTGACGGCATAGACAGTATAGATGAGACAGTGGCAAGGTCTTGCAGTAAGTTGGATCTTACAAGCGTGCTGATCCAGACATCCAACGTTTTGCTTGAAAAATACACCAATGCTGTGAAGGTAGAGAGGTTTACAGGCGACAATATTTTAATGGAGTTGTGAGGAAAATGGTGGAAGAACTGAAGGAAGAAACAGAGGTAGAGGATAAGAAAGAAGCACAGACAGATGGGATAGAGCCAGCAAATGGGAACGGCGCTGATGGTTTGACAGGGGCACCTGGCAGCGCTTCAAAAGTGTCGGTTCAGTCACAAGGATCGCCATTGGAGAGATTCTACGTGGTCTCGCTTACCACTGATGGATTCGGAACCAGTGTATCGACGCTTGAGGAAAGGATAAGGTCCACGTTTATCCGAATGACGCCTGAGCAAAGGGCGCAGGTAGACTATCAGAAGGTGAAGTTTTACCGGACATGCTCGAAGCTTGCATCCTTTAAGCTGGATAAGCAGTGGGTTATCCCGCGAGATCGCCTGAACAAGCTTGAAGCGGCCTTCAAGGAGATACAGGTGAGCTTTGAGGCAGCCAAGAATGAGATATACCGCGATCTGACACTGAACTGGACATCTATAGTGGATGAGGTTTTCAAGAAGCATCCAGACTTTCCCATTCCAAGAGACCAAATAGACGAACTCAGGCCAACAACGCCAAATTTCATGTCCATGGATTATAGCGTGAGATCTCTTATCAGCGTCCTCAACGAGATGGCAGGGCTAAAGGAGGTCCTTTCCAGTACTGACCTGAATCCGGACATCGCAGAAAGGGTTGAGAGGCAGAAACAGCTACTTGCTTCCAGAATCAAGGTGGAATATGACAAGAAAATCTATGACCTGCAGGCGACTGTTGAAAAGCTTAAGAATATCGCCAAGAAGAAAGGGAAGAGGTTTGAGAAATACACCCTGGAAGCACATGATATGCAGGCAGATCTTGAAGAGATGTCGGGCATAATCGGCGAGAAGGACATGCTAAAGACAAAATTGGAAGGAATGCTTGAGTTCCTGGCTGAGGGGATGTCGGATAAGAATCCATCCTAACTTTTCTTAGAAAAATATATGTGTGCAGTTCATTATATAGGTGAAATGAGAGGTGATCTTAAGACGGAATTTAGGGCGGTGTCCACGGAATTTCTCCTGGGCCGTGGACTGAATGATGTAGAAAAGAAATACTCTCCAAGAGTGCTCTATATTTCTGGATCGATGAGTGTGCCCATACCAAGCCCACGTGTGGCAATCGTTGGAACACGAGCGCCATCCTATGAAGCTCGAAAGACGGCATTTGGTCTTGCATCAGCCTTGGCTGAGAAGGGTGTAATAGTGATTAGTGGTTTGGCGAGAGGAATAGATTCTGAGGCTCACAAAGGAGCGATAAATGTGAAAGGCAGTACAATAGCTGTGCTGGGTACTCCTCTGAATATCTTTTATCCCAAAGAAAACCAACAACTTCAGACCGAGATTATGACTAATCATCTTACTGTAAGCCAATTTCCATTGAATAAGCCAGTTTATAAGAGCAACTTTATCCTAAGGAATAGGACAATGGCGCTTTTATGTGACGCCTCAATCATAGTAGAAGCAGGGGACTCAAGTGGTACTCTGAGTCAAGGTTGGGAGGCCTTAAGGCTGGGCAGACCACTTTTCATATGGCAAGATGCGTTTAAGAACCATGATCTCAAGTGGACTCATCAGATGATGCGTTATGGCGCAAGAGAATTTAGTGATTTAGAGACCGTGTTTGAAGAGTTGCCCGATAGAAGCACACCGTTTGGACTCCCCCAATGGTAACCAATTTCAAGATTCAAAACCTTGAATTCACTTCCTTATTTTCTTATACGCCGAGACCAAATTCGACGGTTCCAAATGTTCTTCAACATATGAGAAACACTAAGACATGGACTACCTGGCTTAAGCAAGATAGAATGGTATCAAGGTCTGGAGATGATGTGAATTTACCCATGACGCGTTATGTTGCGGAAACGCTGTACGACAACATTAATGACAAATCATTCCTTAACGTTTTTGACCAATCCACAGTTTTGATTCCCGTTCCAAGAAGTAATCCGTTACTCCAAGGCGGATTATGGGTTCCAAAAAGAATTGCAGAAGAATTGGTGGCCAAAGGGATCGGTTGGAAGGTGATGCTAAGTTTGAAACGTGTAAAGACCATAAACATGTCTAGCCAGAGTACCCCTTCTCAAAGACCACTGCCGAGTGAACATTACGAATCATTGTCAGTGGAAAAGAGTCTCACAATGTCTGATAAAGTTGTTCTAATTGACGATGTGATAACACGAGGGGCAACTCTCATTGCAGCTGCCAATAAATTAATAGACGCCTATCCAGGAATTAAGATCCTATCATTTGCGGCGATTAGAACCATTAGCGATTCTTCAGGTTTTAGTGGTTGGTATGATCCAGTTAGGGGAACCGTAATAATTCGTAGTCAACAAGGAGACACAATTAGAAGACCATGAATATGTCTTGATGTTGCATGGGTGGGTAGAGTGCGGGGTAGAAAACCGAAAGAATTTTTCGTTAGGCTTGTTCTTTAACCATTTTCGCTTGCAGTCGAAATCGTGTTGATATTGTTGCCTTTCAAACAGGAGCGATATGAAGAAATATTTGCCACGAATCTCATGGCATACCGAGGAACGGACTGCTGATTCTCCTGGCCATCTTATACATTTTAATGGGGAGAGATTCCTGGGGCCATATGAAAAGGGAACTGGATGAATGATCTTTAACATATCTTATCGATTGGTCTCTCGGCAAAAATCTATATGAATCCTATAAATTCACTCATGGGTGCGGACGGATAAAGACCTCAACTCCTCAAGTTAGATTTTTACCGGCCGCATCCAATTTTAATTCCGGGCATAAAAAGATAAATATCACTTGTGGCAAATATTTAATATTATTTCTTGCATGAGACTTCAAATGGCAGATCAACAAGCTGCATTTAGTTATTTAAGGAGTAAATTTCAAAGTTGGTATCAGCAAAGCGGAAAGTTGGAAAAATATGTTAATCCAAGACACAGAAGTGGTATTGTAGATGAGTTCCAGAAAGATGCTTCTGCTATAAGTAGTTCAGTCTGCCCCTACATCAGGGAAGCAGGATATTATCAGTCAAAAAATCTCATAATAAGAGCGGCGGAAGGCCTGGTAGGAAGATTCTTTAATTTTCCCATTTTAAGCACTTCGGACATTATCCTTGGAGCCCTCATGGATGCGTGCGGATACAAAAGGCATGGAGACAGACTCATTGAGAAAAGTCTTTAATGTAAGTATTCACGACGAGCATCTACACCCAGATCACTGGGATTGATACATCGCAGTTCATGGAGAGAATAAGATGAGAAAATGGGAGGCGGGGTGGGTCTAGAAAGTGTTATCCCTAGAAACGATATCTCTTTTAACCAGTCTGGGAACAATTCTTTTAGCTATAGCTGCATTTGTAGGGATATTCTATCCAAGAATTCTATTATACTGGCTAAGACCTCGTCTTAAACTAACGCCAGTTTTATTGAATAACGGTAAAGATGGATTGCAGTTTAAGATAACTAATACGGGGCGGTCACCATCACACAATACTATCGCTACGATTGGTTTTAAGGATGACTCTGATTCTAGCCTAGGAATATGGTCACCTCCATGGAAGTTATTCTCAGGAGGATTTCCAGGTGCGAGCAACGGCTTAAAGGAGGCAACTTATGTTGGGGTGACTGTTTATCCAGGGCAAACTCTGACTTTACGAGGCATTGAACTAATAGATATTTCTTCTTTGTCAATGCACTTAATGGGACTTAATGCTCCACCTTATCTTATGGGATTTGATTCAATGCCGCCGATGTTTTGGACCATAAGTTCTGAGGAAGATGGGATTATAGCATCGCTCAAAGCTAATGAGCGATATACAATTACAGTTTCATTATTCTATGAGGAGACGAAGAAAACGGTGACTTCAAACTTCGTCATAGCCTATGATTCCAAATTGGAGGGACTTACTCTTCTAAAATAACAAGGCGTGTCGTTCACATTTCTTGCAGTATTCTTAAATTTACATATTTAGGTAATGCTTTAACGGACATCAGGAGAACAGAAGATAGTGTGTCAGATCTGCTGTAAAATTGAAAAGGTCCTGCATAATTCAGATTTGAAGAGGCGAAAATATGCAGGACCAGTTAGATGTAGTGAAAGAAGTAATAAGTATTTTCCTGAAGGACAGCAAGGAAGGAAAGAAACAGCTGATAGAGTGGTTTCTTAACAGCGTTATGGAAGAGGAGGCAAGAGTACAGCTCTCATCCATGCCATACGAGAGGACTGAAGAAAGGAAAGGGCACAGGAATGGATCGAGAACGAGGAAGCTTAAGACGGTCGATGGTGTACTGGAACTGAAGAAACCACAGATAAGGGAATTTCCTTTTAAGACCAGGGTCTTCGAGAGATACTCCAGGGTTGAGAAGGCTCTTGATTCCGTCATACTGGAATCATACATACAGGGTGTTTCGACAAGAAACGTCATGAACGTTGTTGAATCCCTTGGTGTCGAGAACATATCAGCATCGTATGTATCAACCCTTGCATCAGAACTGGAAGAAGTATTGAAAGGCCAATGAAATTCATCTACATAGATGCGACATACTTCAAGGTAAGGGAGAATGGTATATACGGAAACAAGGCATCGAGTATTTTCCGGATTCTCAGCTTCAGCTCACCGGCAGCCTTCTCGGTGAACGTTATGGCCGCTATGCCCTGAGGCGGGTCCCCCTTCTTTATGAGATTTGCAATCCTGCGGGCAATAATCTCGGTCTTGCCGGATCCCGGGCATGCCACGACCCTGAGTCTCCCGCTGTCATGATCCGCGGCGACTGCCTGTTCAGCAGTGAGCGTTATGTCCTGCGGCATGGACTGTTCATGCAGTACGGTCTATTAAATTATCACCCGCGTGCTCATGCGGATCCGGTCCTGATGGTCTGCCATCAGACAGCATGGACGTGAGACCGGCCAGCGATGATTCAATTCCATCCCGGATTTCACACTCCCACAGTGTCACGACTGTCCACCCCTGACCGGCGAGCAGCGCTGAAACCTCAGCGTCCCTTTCCCTGTTTCTCTCCAGCTTGTCTTTCCAGAAATCCCTTCTGGTGGACGGCATCTTTGAAAGGCGGCACCCGTGCATGTGCCAGAAACAGCCGTTGACAAACACTGCAATCCTCCTTCCGGGAAAAACAATGTCCGGTTTTCCGGGGAGAGGAGAGTTCAGCCTGTACCTGAACCCCCGGGAGAAGAGATACCTCCTCACGGCAAGCTCTATTGAGGTGTCACTGCTGCGTATTCTGGACATGTTCCAGCTTCTTCTCTCCCCGGATATCCTGTCCGTCCCCCATCACCCCGAGAACCTTCTCCGCAACTGCCCTCACCACCGCAGGGACGACGGCGTTGCCGAACTGCCTGTATGCCTGCGTGTCCGATACCGGAATGACAAATCCGTCCGGAAAGCCCATGAGTCTCCTGCACTCCCCCGGCGTCAGTCTCCTGGGGTTCCTGCCCTCCTGCCTGATGAGGATCTCAGATCCGTCCTTGTGATACCTTGCACTCAGGGTTCTGGTGATTCTGTCCTTCGCAGGATCGACAAGCCCGTACCCGAAACCGTTCCCCTTTGCCCTGTGCTTTTTCGCGTAGTTCTGCAGGTATTCCCAGAGACGATCGGACAGCGTGTACTTCGGATCCGGATTCTGATCCAGTATGGACGCCAGTGCCGGCCCGCGTTCCGGCGGATCGGGAAACGTGAACTGCGGATCCTTGTAGAGGTCGCCCCTGAAACCGACGATTATTATCCTCTCCCTGTGCTGGGGGACGTACGCTGAGGCGTCGATAACCTTCCAGAATATGACGTACCCGAGTTCAGCGGTGAGGGTGCTTCTTATGATCCTGAAGGTCCTTCCCCTGTCATGGTGCACTAGGTTCTTCACGTTTTCAAGAATGAAGGCTTTCGGGCGCTTTGCCGCAATTATTCTGGCTATGTCGAAGAACAGATTCCCCTGCAGCTGGTCCAAGAAGCCATGTGGTCTTCCGAGGCTGTTCTTCTTCGAGACGCCGGCAATGGAGAACGGCTGGCACGGAAACCCCGCAGCAAGCACGTCATGATCCGGTATGGTCTTCTCGTCTATCCTGGTTATGTCTCCGGCGGGGTCCTCCCCGAAGTTGGCCCTGTAGGTCTCCCTCGAGAATCTGTTCCACTCCGACGAGAAGACGCACGTGCCGCCGAGATCCTCCAGTGCCACCCTGAACCCGCCTATCCCGGCAAAAAGATCGATGAACGTGAAGTCGCTCAAATGACCCCCTTCCTTCTCCAGGCATCCATCCTCGGATCAAGGTGGTCGCGGAAGAACTCCATGAATGAGATAACGTTCTCAACCCCGTTATAGTTTTCCATTTTCAATGTCTCAGGAATTACCATATAAATTCTGTGCTTCATCATCTCTGTGAGCTGCTCACCACTTACAGACGTATCAATTGTTGCGAGGTAAAACCCTAGACCCCTTGTTCCCTCTGTTACAATCTGTCTCCACCTCTCCCTTAAGGTTCTCTTTGCTGTGAATATTATGCTGTCCATGGGGTTTTTCAAGTAATACTCAACAGAAGGCATTATAAAGTCTGGTTTCCCGTTTATAACAGCTTGTGCAGTGAAAGGATACCCCAGTCTGGAGAAGAGTGCGTTATGTATATCCTCGAACCCCTTTCCAGCTCTGGACTTTCTGGACTGTGCAAGTGACAGGTAGAATTTGTCAAACGTTGTGAAATAGCTTCCAAGTAAGTCACCAAGATCGTTTATGGATTTAAGATAACCCTCCCTAGTGAGATAGAGAGAAAAAGCTTTCATAACCTTTTTCCCGTATTCCTTCTCCTTTTCAAGATATATGCTGTAGGCAAGTTTTTCAGAATCCGAGACGGCACCGTCGAAGTTTTCCTTAAGCCTCTCACGGTTTCCGTTGTAACGTGAAAGTATTGTTTCAAGAGCATCCTTTATGATTAGGTCTTGGCTAGTCAGATGAATCCCTCTTGCGGCTGCAAAGGACTTCAGGTCACTAACTGTCACGATTTACTACACCCGTTCAAAGAAGACCACACCGATACATATTTTGCCATAGTATTAATTTTTCATGGAATGTCTGGAGGACCGACATAAATAAGTTCCCCGTCCTTTTTAGACCCCTAACGAGAAGAAGTTGTGATACGACAGACATTTCAGATCCATTTAATTTTTCCTCCACATTGGTCTATGCAAAGAAAAAACTGTCCTGCATCCGGTATGAATTGCCATAGCCACTATTTTGCAAGGCTCATTTATTTCCGCCAGTAGTGAATATAATTGCATTAATTTCATATATCGTCTCTGCAATTGCTTTGCCTAGTAGCGGAGGAACTGCATCCCCAATCTGGGA
Organism: Thermoplasmata archaeon; assembly: GCA_021850505.1. The sequence continues at coordinate 7,386 of JAJZLW010000158.1, read as the reverse complement.
TCTTTGCTGTTGGTATGTTCCGGAGAATTCAAACCAATCTGGAAAAGATTGAAGTCTAGCTCTTTCCCTATTGGTGAGCCGACTCCTAGCATGAGTGTAATGATACCCATAAGTTCCTCCACCTCCTTTCGCGACCACTGTGTATGCAGGTTTGAGTGGATGGATCCTTTTATAGATAAAACTTATTCCTTTACCCTCTACGCGAAATTTTTTATAAGATGCCAAAAATTTGTAGTTCTCGTCCACAGGTATGAATGCCATGCGCCTGAGCACTGTTTTTTTTTCATTGGCAGTATTATTGCTTTTGTCTCTGAATTTTACCTGCTCGATTGGCCTTCCATAATATCCAAGTAACTTCAGTATCTCCTTGTGCTGTTCAAAAGCTTCTACCAGTTCGGATTCGCTAGCAGCATTTATCGAGTTAACAGTGCAGTAGTCTATGACTGCGTCCCCAGAATACCATTCATCTAGCTTCCCGGCCCACTTTTTCGCCTTATTAAGATTTGAACCGCCCATCTGTTGTTTCCATTCTTTCATTATCTTATCATATTTTTCTCTAAGTTCGGGAAGCGGTGCCCCCTCAAGAACCTCCAATGTTGTCATGGGGAACACTGATAAATTCAGATCTTGCCCTGACAGCTTAATTCTGCATAGATTCCGCAACTTGTCTTTCAAAGAATTATTGTCAGCAATAAGGTCTCTCCTAACACCTATTATAATGGCTCTTTTTCTAGTCTGAGCCACTCCATGAAATGAAGAGTCGACTATATCACTAAAAATAAGCTCATATCCCAGATTACTGTGTTTAAAATCATTTCCAGTTATGTCTTTTATCTCGTCAGAGTGAAGAGAAAGATTTGAAAAGTCTTCCTTTATTGTATCCCAAGACTTGCCTCCGTTCTCTGTTTTCAGACCAGCTACATTTTCGAATACAAAGTATTTCGGTTCTAGGTAAAGAAGACTTTTTACAAAATATGCATATAATCGCCCGCGCTTTACTTTCAAGCCTTTTTTTGCTCTTTCGGGTCCCCTTACTATTGAGAAGTCCTGGCATGGGGGACCTCCTATTATTACGTCCGGATGCACAGAACTCACGGGAGGGGACCCGAAATTTGTGTTGACAATATCGTAATTTATATAAATTGGGCCGTCTGACATATCTGAGCGCTCAGTGCCAAACTTATACTGATTAGCTTTGAAGTTGATGCGAAATGACTCAATTGCTTGTTTGTCTTTATCTAAAGCAAATACCGTCTTAAAGGAACCCTGCATATGGAAGCCGCAGTCCAGACCTCCCGACCCCGAAAACAACGATGCACACTTGAGCGTCTCATCTTCCGGCGACATACCCATTAAATCCATAATCTGTGCCATCAAGCGAGCAACATTCAATCATATTTAAATATGCTGCTTATTCGTTCTGCAGACTCTATTAGTTTTCCCCCTCTTCTTCGCCTCCCTCCGGTACTGAGTAGGTGGTTGTATAATAGTAGGCATTACCGACTGGAAATCTAATCACTGGTACCCAAACAGGTTTGCCGCTCCAGTTGTCTTCATGTTTTCCGTTTAATCTATATGCGAAAAGCATCAAACTTTTATCTTCCCGTATCGTATTGTCATCTGAGGAGAGTACGCTACGATAATCCTTGGTAATGTTTCTGTCTCTTCTGACTACGATTCGAGGCTTTATTTTATCTTTTTCGTTGGCGCTTTTGTTGTTTAACTCAATATTTTTTATTGCTTCTGATATAGCATCTGCATTCCATCTCTGCTCTGAACCTTCATTTTTGAACAGAGGCAAAAGTTGCATTAGTTTATCGAATGTTGTGTCCACTGGATATGTGCGCATATCCTGAAATTCTTCCAGAGCCTTATCAATTTCGCCCGTATTTTCATCTTTTGCTTTATACATTATATAGGCTTTTCCAGGGAAATATTTCAAGATATTCTCAATGGGAATCACCTCTTTTCTCGTTGGCCTAAGTTTTGATGTACGCGCAAGAGAAAGTATTACTGGCATGTTTCCTGAATGGGTTGAAGAAGAGAAGTATTCCCATTCCTCATTGTCTGAAGTGAAAACATCGTGGTAGATTTCGAAAAGGTTTTCGGTGGAATAAAAGCGCATCACATCCAATAAGTTCTTTCTGTAACCGTACATCCTAGAGTGCTGAAGAATAGTATCAACCTTTGGGGCATTTGTAGCTCTTCCATAGTAAGTAACTGTTAAGTTAGGTATTGTAAGTCCTCTTCCCAGTCTTTCACCGCCTATTAAAATATTGAACAGGGCATCGTAAGTTGGGTTCTTCCTTTCTTTTCCCCCTATAATGATCTGAACGTTAGTTGAGAATACATTTGCATAAATTTCAGATCTAACCATTTCAAAATTAGGCATTGTTCCTTTAAAAGTCTGTCCAATATCCTCATAGGCTGAAACCAAATCCTGATCGATTCCTTGTCTATACTCACCATTCGTGTCACTTAGATTTTCAGACACAATCTGAACGTACCTGTTTACAAGACTATTAAGAGATCTGTGCGCATCTTGCTTACTACTTATGTGGCATAGCATTGAATTTTGAGTGGCTTTACTGCCTGTAATTTTCTTACAGACAGATCCTACCATGAAAACGCTGATTGCCCTCCTGATGCCTTCCGGAATAGCTGTAAGGCCAAAGCTCGAATAGTCAGTGTGCTCGATTATTCCTTCTATTTCATTTTCAGTTATTACTCTTTGAATGTTTTTTTTGACATTATCAGATTCCCGATTAAATAAGTCTTCACCTCCTATATAGCCGCTTGCAGTCGGAATTGTAACTACAAATTTAGGTCTAAACTCACTTTTATATGACTGCAGAAATATAGGTTGAGGGGTTGCAGTGACTTGAACAAAATTTGCAACTTTGAATTTTTTTCTAAGGGCTATTATTAATTCATGAATCCGGCTTTGTTCATCCCTGTTAACTTTGGAATTCAAACTTCCAAAATCTGCTTCGTCATCCATTACTATTGCTGTCGATCCGCTAACATCCAATACCGTTAAAAATTTTTCAATGCTCTTTAGATTAATTTGGTTCTTTTTTGTAACAATAACTAAGCCATTATACTTTAAGGCTATTCTTACCCTTCCCATAATATTCTTAGGATCCTTTAGTTCTTCGATTCCGAGAATAAATAATGTCTGCAACCCTGATTTTACCCTTTTCAGTGTTTGTTCGTATAGGGAAACATTATCGGAAGTTAGAACAATAAAAAAGGTAAATCCTTGATCGTTAGCTCTAGCCATGGACATTATCATGCTGTTTGTTTTTCCACTCTGAACCCTGCCGAATAGGAGTCCAGCGTCATCACCATCTTTAGAGAATTTTTCTACAAGTTGTTTTGCAGCTTCCATGGTTTTTTCAATATCCTCATCGCTGAATTTATTTTCCCTGAGTGAATTTATATATTTCTCTTGCAACCCGCCTATCTTTATATCATTCATTTTATCCAATACTCCAAAATTTCCTTTAGTTTCTGCGCAGCAACATTGTCCATTTCTACACCTTATTCCTGATCGCAACAAATTCTCTTTCAGCGCCGTATAATCTTTCCTTTGTTTTGCGGCTTTTATTCCACCCTATATTCTTCCTCCTCTGCAACTCGGCTATAGCAGTGCAGATTTCTATCAAATCATTTTCAAATTTACTATTCATTTTTGCACCTTCAAAATCTCCCCAATCTTCGAAGTCTCATTCCCACTCCACCGTAACCTTCACTTTCTTCGGTTCCAAGGAACCGAACACCGATTTCTGGACATACAGAGTGCCTATCACAGGAGACTCAGAACCCTTCTCCTGAAATCTGTATGTGTTCTTCGTAGCCCGCTCGAACTCAAGCTCTATCTCTTTCTTGTCGATGCTTTTTCTCCCCATTAAAATCTCCATTATATCCAATCCCACACGCTTCTGTCATACGATCTGACGGCAACCAGCTTGAACTTTGCCTCTGGGTGCTTCTCCGATGCACCGTAAAGCACCGAGAGCTGATCATCCATCATGGAGAAGGGCACGAAAGTGGATGACCTGTACCTGCCTTCCAGGGTGCGTGCGAGAATGGCAGCCTTCGGTACCCTCCTCTCCTCGGATAACCTCTGCACGTCGTCCAGGAATGATGATCTGATATGCCGGACGGAGAATTCATTTCCCTGATAGACAATAGCCCTGAAACCACTCTCCTCCCGACTGGAGAAGTTGTATTCTATATAGCAGTCCTCACCAGAAGGAAGACCAGTTCCATTAAGGATGTCTGCCTCGTAGGTGACCACACCAAGGCGTATCCTACCATCTACGGAATCCATTGCAGATATCCCCCCATTTGTCGGTCCGAGATCGGATATCCTTGTCCTGTTCTTCATGCTGATTATCCTCCTCCCTATCTCGGTGATGTCTTGTGACGATGATGAATGAAATCTGTAATCCGCGAAGATGCTATTGCCTTTCAGGTAGAGCCCTCCGCGTACAGCTGTCTTTACCATGGCTGCCTCTTCCAGGATTGTGGATGCCGTTCTCATCTCATCCGCCCTTATCCTGACCATCAGGCAGTCTCCCCTGTTTCTGGGGTTGAACTGGGAGAGGATTCCCTTCAGCTTCTGTGCAGCGTCCGCGCATATGAAGAGATCGATGTGGGAATCTCTCCCTGAAGGGTGGAAGTCAAGCGGAATTGTGTCAGCCTCCTTCTCCAGGATGGGGATTACAGGATGCTGCTGTTCCACGGATATTGACATTCTCGTATCAAGGATCCTCTCAACGTCGCGATACAGAATTTTCACTCACCCCTCTTGCCCCCGGGTTATAGCCATACCCAAACCTCCTCATCCAGTTCGGAATAATATTCAAGCAGCGGATGCGATCCATGATCAGACATCAGCGAGTTCATCATTATCGAAACATATTCGTCAGCTTCTGCAGCGGGAACGAACGTTGTATCGAATAGTCTCCCACTCTCTATGTTAAGAAAGAAAGCTATCCTGGGAATCCTTGCATCATTCCCTCTCTTCCGTCCCTCAACAAGGGCCTTTTCATATACATATGATTCATATACGTTGTCTTCAACCGATATTGGTGTGACGCCTTCAGCCACAATGGGTTTAGAGGTATATAGAAGAACCTTTATTCCTTCCTCGGTAACAGATCTTCCCTCAATCTCCGCTACTGCATCTGGATGGTTAACTCTCATGTATTCCATCAATGCGTTATCGGTTGGGAAATTCATTGAATACCGTACCACAGCAAGTGGAGTCTGCGAATTCATGGATTCCATCCTATCTTTAAGGGAACGAGAATGCGACAGCTTTACGATCCTGAAGTTCTGGTTCTTTCCTATCACCTCCGAAAGAATGTCATCAATCTCATGCAGCTTGCTTCTGTGAAACCTGAAATCCAGATAAAGTTCATCTTTAAGCAGATATGCGTCGTTCAGTGCTACCGATGTTGCTTCGAGAAGGTTTCCAATGACTTTCATCCCCTCAACGTTGTTGATCCTCTCTGTTATGGAATAATAAGATCTCTTCTCAACGAGATCCTTCCTGGAAAGAATGGGATTCATTGATTGAGAAGGTTTTCCAGATTTGGGAAAGAATAGCTGTATGTATGTCTTGTCATCTTCGGTGAAAGTGTAAGCAGGTATCCTTTGATCCATCCTCGCAAGCAGTTCAAATATTCCGGTGTGCTGCCTGATCGCAATGACGCATCTTCTATCCAGCTTTGCATGAACTTCACTTATTTTCATAATTCATTCCGTAATATCTAAATTTTAAATATTAACAATCTTGATCGTACATTGCGCACTTCTAAGGAGTATTCAAAACAACAATTTGATTTGACAGCCATGACAAAAAGAATACGGTTACGATTTAGATAAACCTTTTCATGATCCACTCGTAATTGGCCAAGTGGCTCAGCACCTGAAATCAATTTTGCACCTGAATTCCATCAAGAATGACCTTTTAAGTATAAAGCCGGTCAATGTGGTCCGTTGAACAAATATCCTCTGGCAATAAGGCCCGATTTCATTAAACTTTGATTATATTGGGGGCATAATTAGCAAACGTACTTACCTTTGGAGAGTTAAATTACCAAATACGTTGGAAGCAATTAACTTAGATTATTTACACCAACTTAATTTTAGACCAACCACGGAGATTTCCTCAGTGAGTTTTCAATCATCGAAACTGAGGTCCTCAATTGTAACAGCTTTTACGAAATTGTCAAGCGAGGAATATCTTGGGCCCATAATACCGCCTCTTTTACCTGGAACAATACCTATTGGATCCGAAAGCTCCCTCAGCGAACCTGGCTTGAGTATTATTGCCTTTTTACCATAATCTGATGGATTGACCTCAGGTTGCCCATATTTCCTGGTCAAAGATTTGTCTTCGACATCAACCAGTGTTTCGATCTCTCCAAAATATAAAACCTTTGAAGATGGCCAGCTGACGTACAGCGCAAAGTATATTGGTTTTCTGCTTATTTTTACCGATCTCCATGCATAATATTTCTTCAGCCAGGAAGGGCCAGATGAATCGGAAGGGCAGATTATAACGAGCCCATCTCTCAATGAGGTGAGCTCTTTACGCGACACTTTAGGAACTGCCTTGACTCCATGGTCAAGTGATATGCCTTTTGACACAACTCCAAGGTCGATCTTTATATTATTCCTTACTAAGTCAACTGGCATCCCATAATCAGCAGATATCATACCAGTGATTGAATCCTTAATTTTTTCTTGGTTATCATTGAGTATTGCTTTCAGCTTGCTACGTCCTTGGCTTTCGGCAATAAAATTCTCCATGTTTTTCGGATAATTTCCCTTTGAAAGATTGAGAAATATAGATATATCTTCTTTATCGTCCTCACAGTTCCATTCATAAACTGGTTTGTCTACGTCCCTTATCATCAAAAGCAATTCATGACCATTGTAAAGAACTCCATATTTTATTTTTTTTAAAAGTAAATAGGCCCGTAATTGTTCCCTAGCTCGGTCATCTGAAATCAGGACAGCAGGTGATTTCAATTCAATGATAAATCCGTCCACCTCATTACCAATTAGGAAGTCAGCTCTCAATTTACCATTTATTCCTTGCATGGGTTCTTGCTTATGTATTTCGCTTATTGACCAATTCATCGCAGACAGTAATTTCTTAGTCACTTTAGTAACTTCTTCCTCATACTCGTCCCCTAATTCACACCCTTTTTTCACGATTTGTCTGATCTCATCTTCACTCATTTAATTCACCATACCAAATGTTCTTATAACTTTCATATTCACCCTATGATCTTTCCCCTCATATTCGGAAAAGACTGGCTGCAAGAGATAAGAGCCATGAGAACTTTACAATTAGGACTTAAA
>JAJZLW010000152.1 GCA_021850505.1 Thermoplasmata archaeon | reverse complement strand
GGGCACTAAACCTGCCGATGAAGGTCACAACAACTACGAGCAATTTCATGATAGGTATAACAGCCGCAACCAGCAGCACTATCTACTGGTATGCCGGATTTATTCAGCCAATGATTGCAGCTGCAACTGCTCTCGGAGTCCTGATAGGCGCATACTATGGATCAAAGGTTCTTGTAAAGATATCAAACGAGGACATACGCCTGATATTTTTTTCCATTCTAATCTTCCTTGGTCTGGACATGATTTTCAGCGGATTGAACAAGATCAACATAGTTCTAGTGAATTCTGTATTCCAGTTTTCGGTTGCAGCAACCGTAGCTGCCCTGACAATAATCCTGCTGTTCTTTCATAATAAAAAGGCGGTAAAGAGGGGGCATGGCAAATGAAAAACTTTGACGACACAATAGTTATCAGTCATTTCTTGAGAGGTGGTTCAATCCTCAGCGTCATATTCATTGTCACAGGTGTCGTTTTGTTATTCATAAGGAATGGAGGAGACGGGTTTACGCTGCAACAGATTGCAAGTTACTCTTATTCCATGTTGCATGGCATAGACTCAAAGAACATCCCAACTGGGTACATTATTCAGGGACTCTTTCAACTGGACGGGATATATTTTATAGCATTTGGACTGTGGTTGTTAATATTTACGTCAATCAGTGTGGTGATTGTCAGGCTTGTTTGGTTTGCAATTGGAAAAGATATAAAATTTGTTATAATCACGCTCATAGTCTTATTCAATCTTTTCTTTGCGATGCTCGCAGTACCGTCGTTGCTTTGAGGTTTTTATTTATCCACTTCTCTTTTTAAAGACACGATCCTTGTTCAAAAGCTTTCTCGGGAGTTGCACGACAGGATCTTAAGGATAAGTAATAACAAGGAGAGGCAGATGCAGAGGCATCCAAGATTTTAAATAAATATGGTTATCAGAGCACAATCTTATTTATAATTAAATTCTGATGTTATAAAATTCCCTGAATGCAAGAGGCGTAAACGAAGCTATGCATACAATCGCACCTATAAGGTAGAATCCCCCCTGGAGTGTTATTAACCGAATCAGTACCCCGCCAATAGTTCCGGAAAGGAACATTAAACTTATACCGAACGTTTTGATGGTTCCGCTTACTCTCCCCATCATTTCATTATCGACGGTTTTTATTATTGCTGTATTTATCACGACATTGATTATGCCAATGAGAATTCCAATTACAGCGGTAATCACAAAATCCGGATATACAGACCTATTCATCCCAACAAGAAACAGAAGGCCTCCAATTGGCATGATCGTACCTATCGTATAAGTTCCCACTTTTCCCCTAACTATCGAACCAAGGATAGATCCAAAAATTACTCCCAGGGCCAGGCTCACTGCAAGCATTGTGAAATATATGGCACTCAGCCTGAACTGATCCTGTATTAGATATGCTAGGAATATTCCAATGGTACCTAATGCGAGGTTTATTGCAAGTACAATTATAACAAGTGCCCTCAGTCTGCTGTCTTTAAAGACATAATTCAGTCCTTTCTTTATGGAGGAATTGATACTATTTTCGGCAGATATATTTGCAGTCCTCTCATTTTTGATCCAAAGGATGGGTATAACTGCAATGGCAAATATAATTGCAAAGCTGTAAACTGCAAATTTTAGACCCAGAATCAAAAACACTCCGGATAACGCATATCCAAGGCTTTCTGCAAGTGCTCCTAAACCCTGAGATAGCGATGTCCCTGATTTGTACTGGCTTTCATCCAAAAATTGCTTGGACCAGCTTGCTGATGTCGAATCCATTATGTCAGTTGACAATCCAATCACAAATGCCACGAAGTAGATTGAAAGAGTTTCAACAAGCAAATTGTCAATGAGAAAAGCTATGAACAAAGCAAATATTGAAAGTACTCTGGTGGCGGACACAAGTAATGCGAGCCATTTCTTGCTCGCCTGTCTGTCTACATAGGCACCAAAGGCAAAGCTGAAGACAAGTGGCAACACTGCCATCCCATCTGCCACCCCTGCAAGGATCGACGACTTAGTCAGAAGCAACGCGATCCATAGAACCGCGATCTGAAAGCCTGCTATACCTGTTTTGGAAATTGTACCGGTCAAAACAAGAAGTCTGAAATTCCTGCCAAAATGCAACCTATCCTGACTATTTGCATTTATCGTTTCACTCATGGATACCACTTCCGTTCGAGGGTCCGACTGAATCCTCTGTCCAGGAAATCTTGGGGTTTTCATACATAGTAAGAGTATTTACTCGTAGTAATATCATTGATACGTAAAATCTAAATTGATATATTAATTTATCCATGAATGACTAAAAATCGCTATGAGATCCTATCTGAAGTATTCAGGAATCCCACAAAATTCAGGATAATCATGCTATTGACTGAGCAGGGCAGGATGACAGTAACACAGATGTCAAAATTGATTGATGTGAGCAAGTCCAATCTTTACCATTTCATTTCCCAAATGGTAAAGGAAGGCCTTGTGCTGGAACCGGAAGTAATTCCGAAGAAGAACTATGTTGAAAAATTCTACAGGTTAAATGAGGAGATGTTCAGAGCCGAAGACCCAAAGGAGTGGGAAAAGGTTCTGGTCGGTGCAAGTAACAGTGAAATAAAGGAGGTTGTCAGTTCTGTATTGATGGGCTACTCAATGACATTAAGCTTCATTGCAGACCGTGTAGCCAAATCAGATGAGTCTGAAGGAGATAATTTAAGAAAATGGTTGATTGAACAAACACCTTATACTTTGACCTACGCGGTCATGAGTAAAAAGACAAGCACTAAGATAAAACCTATATTGAGGCAACTGTGGCAGACACTAATTGAATCAGGCGAAGATAGGGAATCAACGACCAATACTTCGGTGAGCAGGCTCCTCGTAGTCTTCCTTCCGATGCTGGGAAATTCAATCTAAAAGAACAATTTCGCATGATCGTAATACCCTTAAATCCGTTCATCGAAAATCTTTATTCAGGGAGGTCTAAATCAGATCCTAGATGATTGCTTTCTCCGCAATTTGCTGTAATGCAATATAACACCGATTGTAAGACACAAAACATCCAGAATTCCGGGTTCAAAAAATGAACCCATACTTGTTAATTTATCATCATTAGGCATCTCAATTCATGTTGAGCATTGAAGATCTTTCAGTAAGTTATAACGAACACCTGGTTCTGGACAAACTATCCCTTCTGGTTCCAGATAATTCCAAGAATGTTATAGTTGGTCAGAACGGTTCGGGAAAAACGACCTTAATGAAATGCCTCCTTGGCTTAGTTATACCGGATAGTGGGGCTATGCATTATAATGGAGAGAATCTGGGATCTTCTGGCAAGTATGTGAAAGTTTCCTCAAATCTCCAGGAATGTTACAGATTGCTGCCTCTTAACGTACGGGATATGGTTTCCGCCTATAGCGAGTTAAAAAACTTTGACCGAAGTATTGTTTTCGCACATCTCAATAAATTCAGGCTTAATAGAATCTCAGGCCAGAAGCCATGGAATCTGAGCACCGGTGAACAGAAGATACTTTTCTCGCTCATGGCAATGGTTGGGAGTCCAAGCCTTGTTATTCTGGATGAACCCTTCGAGAACATTGACTTTGAAAGAAAGGAGCTGCTGTTTTCAATTATCAATGCAGCTTCATCAGAGATAGTTCTTTCGACACATGACAGTGTCATGCTAGAACTAATGAAGGGCTGGCGGTTGTTCCTTTTACTGTCAGGTAAACTGATTGGCCCTCTGGATCCGACTAAATTTCAACGTTACTATTTCAATTCATCCCACCAAGAGGAAGGTGCAATTGAATGGAGTTTGGGGAACAGAAATTTCTCTATAAGCATTGATGAAGGGGAGATACCCCTTTCCAATATTGAAAAGGTTGGTTCCATGGCGGGTAGGTTGTAACTATGATAACCAAATATTTTGTCAAGAGTATTATCTTCAGCAGAAGGGTATGGATATTCGGCATACTATTTGGTATTTTTCTTCTGTATATAGGATATAACCAGTCAATATCAGGTATCGGCCTATCCCGCTTTTATCAGGAAAATTACACGGCAGAATGGACCGGAATAGTCATACTTTTCCTGCTTGGAACAATATCAACAACTATAGCTCAGGTAGCGATCTACTCTTCCTCTTCTCTTCCTTACCTGTTCAAGTTCAGCCGTTTATCGCGAAGATCATATCTTTACAATATAACGATCTCTTCACTAGTTGTTGGAATATGCCTTTCTGCTGTGATCTCGATCGTCGCCACATTGATGTTCAGCTACAAATTTGGATTCATTGTCCATTCAAACAACTACCTGTCAACCTATTTCACAATTTTGCTTGGTTCGCTTTTTATGATATTCTTTGCACTTTTCCTTGTATTGCTTGTCATCAACTATCTTGGAGCAAGGACTGTAAATTACATCCAGCTTTTACCTATGCTACTGACATATGGTATCGGGATCCTGCTTCTCACAGCAAATATTACCGATCAATACATCTATTATGTAGTGCCGTTTAATGCATATATTGTCATGTTTCAGGAAGCTTTCGACGGAAAAGAATTGCAAATCGTTTCCGCTCATATGCATATAGTGTTTTCAAGTCTACAATATCCTTATCTCCTTTTATCTCTTTTAATCTGGATAGCATCCTTGATAATTCTTGACATACTTCTCCTCGGAAGGATAAAAGCATCCAGCCTGGAGGAAAGGTCTCAGATATGATAGAGGAAGATTCAAGCGGCGCTATCGAAATGCTGAAAGCAGGCGTCAGAGCTTTAAGGTTTCAGGAATTCCTGTCCAGAAGATCCTGGGGGCTATTCTATGGAATCTGGGCCATTGATATCTTAATAAACTTAATCGGCTCATTGGTACTCGGCAGTGCGGAGAGTTCAATACTTTCCACAATTGCAATTGTCTCAGGTTTTTGGGTTTCAACCAATGTATTCGGAAAGAGCAGAAGGGTATCCAGATACATGCATTATATTAATGGAAAAGCCGGACAATCATCGGAGAACAAAATAGTGAGAATTTTTCTTTATCTTCTTATTATATATGTTATCGCCTTTGCATTCACACTGCTGGAAATACCACATCAAAAAATCGATGCATACATATCAGATACTGCCTTTATTTTACTGATATTTGCAGCCAGTATAAGTTGCTTTTATGCGAACCTTAAAGGTCTCGGGAAACTTACAATCGAGAACCTAATCTCTTCGGCTTCATTATTCATTGTTGGAATCATCGAGGTATCTATTCCGACAGCTCTCTATCTTGGGATTCATACATTGCCTTCAATCATTGTAATTTCCTGGACTGTGGTAATTGCTTTGTGGATGACCTCCTCACTGATATCATTCTACAGATCATCAGAAATCCTGGGGGCGCTCGATGGAGAAAATTGATTCTTCAAATCCCGGGAGCAAATACTCCAGGATTTTTGCCTCGCTAAATGATCCAGCGCTAAAATCCTCTATAAGGTTGATGATACTCATCTCTCTTGGGATGAACAGAAAATTGAACTTCTCAGATCTCCTTAAGCTTACTGGCACCGGCAAGGGAAGCCTTCATAATCATATTTCAAGACTCGAATCATCTGGTTACATCAAGACAACCAGGTATTCTTTTTTCTCATCTCCAAAGTTAAGGGTTGAAATAACGGAAAAGGGAAAAGAGGTTGTCCAGAGATATCTCGAAAGCATTAGTGATATCTAGTCATATGCCTTAGTTCACCTTTGGATCATACGCAATCAAATTTACAAAATCCTATCAGGCAATGTAACTTGTTGCATCTGTGTCAAATTTTGATATTATACGCATAGATGAGCCGTCTCCGCCGGGAATATACCTCAATTGAGGGAATATCCTCCAAAGATCATCACTGCTCATCACGGTGGCGGGATGCTGCTCACCAAAATATGCGCTCGTGACATAAAAAGACATCTTTCTGGCTTCAGATTCATCGTAGTAACCTATTGAATGAAGGTATTCATGGATGAGAATTGTAAATATGAATGAATTAAATTCGAAATCATCCTTTGCAATCTTCTCCATAGCATTAATCAGAAGATCGTTCATAACAATATAATTACCACCAACCTGCCAGAATGCACCCAAACCGGCTGGAAGATTGGAAAGCGCAAGTCCAAGGCCGGATCTTTCATGCCCGGTAACTGCTTTGACCGCTTTCTTGACTATCATGAATATTGAATCATATGACATCCTCTCTGTCATTGAAATTTTGTTTTGGTTATTGATACCGGGGAATTGCTTATTCTTTATCTTCGCAGATGCATCTGATCCAACAGGTTGAGATATACCTTCCCGTGATATTTCAAGAAACGTTATGTCAGATATATTTGAAAATCCGGCACTCATTTTGTACTCACAGGATTTACGCTTTTCCAGTCTGTCTTTGAAGCCGGTTTTCCCCTGAGTTTCTGTATGTAGTTATATGCAGACAATGCAGCGGTGGAACCCTGTCCAGCAGATATAACAGCCTGTTTGTAAGGGACATCCGTCACATCACCTGCTGCAAAAATTCCTTCAGCTGAAGTTGCACAGTATTTATCGACAACAATCTCCTTATCAGCATTTAACTTCACGATATCCTTTACGAAATCTGTTTTTGCAATATAACCCATTTCGACGAAGATTGCGTTTGTTTTAATTTCCTCTGCAATTTCCCCATTTTGCTTTCTGAGCGAGATTGAATTCACAACTCTGTCTCCCTTTATCTCTCCGACCTTCCTGCTGAATGATTTCTCTATCTTTTTGTCTTCCTTCACAGAATTCACAAGATCTTCGTCTCCACGCAGATCGTTTGTAGGGAGGATCAGGTTGACTTTGCTTGCAACGCCCGACAGGTAAACGGCAGCCTGGAGGGCATGATCGCCTGCGCCTGCCACTGATACATTCTTTCCCCTGAAAATCGGACCGTCACAGACGGCGCAATAAGAGACGCCTTTTCCCCTGAATTCCTGTTCACCTGGAACTCCAAGGTCCCTTGGAGTTTTCCCGAAAGCCAGTATGAGGGCTGTCGCACTGAATTCCGCTGTAGCTGTTGATACAATTTTCTCTTCCTTTCTATTCTCAAGGGACTTTACCTCATCGTACAGGAATTTAGTACCATACCTGGCAGCCTGTTCCTGGAATTTTGTCATCAGCTCAAAACCACCTATCTGATCTATGCCAGGATAATTCTGAATGTCGTTTGTTAGCAGAGCCTGTCCACCGATATCCTTTGTAATCACCAGTGTTGAGAGACCCTGCCTTGAAGAATATAGCGCTGATGTAAGCCCAGCTGCTGCGCCACCAATAATCACAACGTCGTATTTTTCCGTATCCTACACTCTCACAGGTATTCCTTGACTCTCTGTTCTATGACCGGTCTGGGAGCTGCACCAATCATGGTGTCAACCTGTTCACCGTTCTTGAAGAACATTATGGTTGGAATGCTGCTTATCATGAATTCGCTTGACACTGCAGGGTTGTTGTCAACATTGAGTTTTCCTATAGTAACTTTGCCTGCATAGTCCTTTGCAAGTTCTTCAAGCACAGGGGAAACGTACCTGCATGGTCCGCACCATGGTGCCCAGAAATCGACTATCATGTAAGGTGTTTTCTTCACCATTTCATGGAAGTTATTATCACTAAGGTCAACAGGCTTGCCATTTCCCGCAACTTTCTTTTGAATTTCCTGCGCCATTCTCTCTTTTATCTTTTCAGTTTCTTTATCCGTTACCATTTCTTCACATCCATTGGATTCAGAGTATCATTATTCAACACTCTTAATTGGTTATTGCTATTAGATATATTAGTATTTTGTAGTATTGCAAATACCATGCAATACCTTATATCCTATTTTGCAATAACATATTATGTCTGATCTCTGGAGGCTGTCAAGCAAGTCAGCCTGCTGCCACGATCTTCTTTCAAACCTCTTTGATCTTACTGATACAGATCTCGAGGTTTTTTTCATTCTGGTAGATCATCCTGCAATGACCATAGACCAGGTCTCTGAGCAGTGTGACAGGCATCGATCCACTGTTTTTAAGATACTGCAGAAACTCGAGTCAGCGGGCCTGGTGACAAGAGAGACAATATCAATCAGATCTGGCGGTTATTATCATGTTTACAGTATACTTGAAATTGACGATCTTGATCGCCTTATAGAGGAGAGGACAGATTCGCTGATAAAATCCATAAGAAACAGGGCCAGGGAATTTTCTTCCGATATCAGGAAAAATGCATTGAATATGCATCAGGGCAGGCAAAATTAAATATCTTGTTTTAGAATGATTGAAGGATATATTGTCAAAGAAATTAGTTGTTTTTGCCTCTGGAACCGGGACTACGTTTGAGTTCCTCGCTGAATCAGTTAAACATGGTCAAATTGGTGCCGACATTGTAGCATTGTTCTCGGATCGCCCAAAGAGCGGCGCTGTGGAAAAGGCGGGCAGGTATGGAATAAGAGTATACATAATCAGACAGAATGGGCTGGAAAATATAGCAGACGAGATTAATTATTCACTGAACCAGATAAACCCAGACCTGATAATTCTGGCTGGCTATAACAGGATTCTTCCGGAAAAGATCGTAGATTCCTATCCTTTGAGGATTATTAACACACATCCTTCCCTTCTACCTTGTTTTGGCGGACATGGGATGTATGGCCTCAATGTTCACAGGGCAGTTATAGAAAGCGGTGCAAAGGTTTCCGGGTGCACTGTACATTTTGTCAATCGGAATGTGGATGAGGGCCCGATTATAGATCAGTCAACAGTGGAAGTAAAATATGACGATACTCCTGAGGTTTTGCAGGAAAGGGTGAAGAGGGAGGAAAAGATAATTTTGATCAGGGCGGTAAACAACATCCTCTTGAAAAAAATCCATGTTTCAGGAAAAAGGGTCAGTTTTTCATAAAAAAACTGTCCTGTTTAGATGCTGAAAAAAATTTCACCATCGACGATAAGCAATATGGGATTGCGATGAAAGTTCCAATGATTGACCAGAGTATCAGGAGTATGATCAATCCAATCGACGATGGAAATGCGATCAATAGCCCTGCCACGTCATTAAGGAAGAAGTGCAGCAATATATCCATATACGCTCCAAATTTAAGATAACCCACGGCCAGGATCAGTGCCCCCACGAAAACTGGGAGAAGCTTACCCCAGCTCCAGAGGCCAAAGAATACGTGTGCATATGCAAAAAACCCACTTGTGACAATGATCATTGTAAAATCAATATATTTATTTGCTCCGCCATACCTTTTCCTCATGTAGCCGGGTGACAGGATGTAAAGGCCAAAGGCCTTCAAAGCATTCATTTCAAATGGCTCTCCGTTTTCAGAACGTTCTCTCTTTCGGGCGTAAAGGATAAACGGAATAAATGTCGTAATTCCAATCGGCAGGATCCTAAAACCTAATTCTTCTGCTAGGGGTGCGTAAATGAGATTCAAAAAATATCTGTAGATATTGAAGGCACTGCCAGTAGTTGTGACCACCGGGCCACCAATTGGAATGTTAAGACTGCTCTCTACTAAGATGATAAAGGCACTCAGTATAAACAGAAGTGGGGCCATCATACCAAAAAAACCGTTTGGATTATCGAACGGCCTCACGTGAGAATTAAAAGCAAATCCAACCGCACCCGTGAAAACTGCATATATAATTACTATTGTGACTACAATACCGAACAGGTTTACACCCGGTACTTCGAATAGAAGCAGGAGGAAATAGAAATATATATCACCATTTCCTGTTATGATCCGGTCTAATGGAATTCCTCCGAAAAAGAGAAGGTATGACGCAGATAAGATAAGCATCACAGCAAGGAAAATGTAAGTTATGAAAAGAAAGAATGGAATAATATGCCACTGTTTTTTTCCCTCAACAGGGGTATAGTGATCATCCGCTTTTTCATTCCCTTGGTACTGTCTAACTGGATTATTGGGTGATAATGACAATATAGCCTCAATTGCTCAAGATATAATAGAATTACGAATATATTTCATGAAGATAAGATAAATCAGTCTGCCAGAACAAACTTGTAGCCATACTGTATGATTCCTGCTTTCCCATCCTCTCTTACCTTCCTGAATACTGCCTTGACACGTTTTCCAAAGTCAATTTCCTTTGGATCTGAATCTACGATCTGCGCAGTTATAACGGGGCCCTCATCAAGCTTTATAAGAGCCATAACATACGGCCGCTGCCTCATGAAGGCTGGCGGGACATCATGCACAACGGTGAATGATACTATCTCGCCCTTTCCTGAGAGGGTAACCTCATTCATTTTTCCTATGGAATCCCTGTGACATGTTGGGCAGACGTCCCTGGGTGGAAAATATATGTTGTTGCAATGTCCACACTTCACTGCAACAAGCCTGTATCTATGATTTGACTCTCTCCAGAATCTTGAAAGCTCACCCATTTCAATTCCCTCCTAATATATGCACTACAGATGTTGATCCACTAATTGACATACTGTGCAGAAGGGCATTGCTTGGTGACTTCACCTGTCTTTCCTTCGCCTTCCCCTTAAGCTGCTGGACTGCCTCAACGAACTGGCCAATCCCAGTGGCACCGAATGGGTTACCCTTTGCTTTAAGTCCGCCTGATGGGTTTACCGGTATGCTTCCATTCAATTTTATATCCTCATAAACCAGCTCTTTTGCCTTTCCCTTTTCAGCAAAACCAAGATCTTCAAGTTCAATCAATCCATATATGCTGTAAGAATCATGTATTTCAGCTAATGATATATCCGAAGGCTTCAGCTTGCTTCTCTCAAATGCTTTCCGGGCTGCAATAACCGTTGAATCAAACCTGTAGAAGGATTTCCTGCTGTGCAATGCCAGGTAATCCTGAGATATTGAGGATGCAGCAATTTTTATACCCTCAAGTTTGTTCTTTTTTACGTATTCCTCCGAAGCAAGGACAAGAGCGGCTGCGCCATCGCTCGCCGGGCTGCAGTCCATAAGATTCAAAGGTTCGGAAACAAGTGTTGAGTTCATAGCAGCCTCAAGTGTTAGTACATTCCTGTAGTGAGCATCAGGATTCTTTGACGCGTTCAGGTGATCGTTTACCGACATCATTGCGAGAGACTCCTTATCAACCTTGAAATCACGCATGTATTTATTGCACACAAGAGCAGCAATAGCAGCCGGTGTAGCCCCGAAAAACCCCTCCCACTCACTGTCAAGAAGAGTGCTTGTTAGATCAAGCATCTCTGATCCATATATGTCGGTGAGCTTTTCCACACCGCCGACCGCAGCAACACTGTATTCTCCCGATTTTATGCCAAGATAGGCCTCCCTCACCGCTGCACCACCTGAAGCTGTCGATGCCTCAATTGACAGGGCCGGCACATTAGAATGCGCTATACCGGCAAAATCTGCTATCAGGCTGCCGATATCGCTCTGTGAGCTTACGGCTGCACCAAGAGTATTGCTTCCATACAATACCTCAATGTCCTTGGAATAAATACCGGCATTTTCAATTGCTCTCAATCCAGCTTCAGTGGCAAGCTCCCTTAAAGATCTGTCCCAGAGCTCACCGAATTTGGTCTCTCCAGCGCCTATAATATACACATCACTCAATGTTATCACCAAAAACTATTTTCTTCTTGAATTTAGCATAAATAGCATAATCCAGCCATGTAACCTTGCTAAGCATTTCCTTGATGGTCGCTTCGCTTTTTCGATCCATTTTCTCTATCTCGTCTGTTACGGTTAAATCAAAGGCATCCGAGCCTGCTCCAGACCCAAAGGAAACTGCCAGAATTCTGTCTCCAGGTTCAGCTATATCAAGGACTGAGGAAAGGCCAGTCATCATAGCAGCAGAATATGTATTACCTATCTGAGGCGTTAAAAGGCCATCCTTGACCTGGTCGTCAGTGAATCCCAGCTGCTTTGCAGCCCTTGTCGGGAATTTGCCATTTGGCTGGTGAAATATTGCGTAGTCATAATCCTTTGATGTCATTCCCACTTTCTCCATCATCATTTTCGCGGCGGTTAATGTGTGCTTGAAATATGCTGGTTCACCAGTAAATCTTTCACCGTGAGTTGGATACGCTTGCCCCTCCCTTCTCCAGAAATCCGGAGTATCTGAGGTTACTGACAGTGTTTCATTTATCTCTGCTATTACTTTTTCCTTTCCTAATATGAAGGCAGTGCCACCCGCGGAAGCAGAATATTCAAGCGCATCACCAGGCGCCCCCTGTGATGTATCAGATCCGACTGCCATTCCATATTTGATATAATCCGAATCAACCATTGCAAGTACATTCTGCATTCCAGCCGTTCCAGCCTTGCAGGCAAATTCGTAATCTGCAGCAAACAGGCTAAAGTTGACTCCAAGGGCAGATGCAAGAATCGTAGCAGTTGGCTTGACAGCGTAAGGATGAGATTCAGACCCGATGAAAATTGCACCAATATCCTTTGGGTTGATCTTTCCACGGTTGACTGCCTTTCTTGCAGCTTCAACTGAAATCGTCGCAACATCCTCGTCTGGAGCTGGAACAGATTTACTCAAAATATATATTCCATTTCTTATGTTATCTGGGTCTTCTCCCCAAACCCTGGCTATTTCATCTGGCTTGATCCTGAATTTGGGAATATAAGAGCCATACGATACTATCCCTGACAATTAAACACCTTTAGGGGATAACACCATTCTGTATAAATAAATTAACGAATCAAAACTCGGCAATTGTCGAATATATCCTTAACCTGTAAATTGCATGGCATGAAATTTCCAAATTTGATATCCAGTATTTTTTGTTATTAAGCGATGGAAAAGTCAACGCAGTTAAAAATACTATGGGTCCAAAGCATACATGACAGTGCAGGTTAAGAATATGGTAAATACTTTATCTGAAAGATCAGATATATATAGATATTGCCGATAGCGTTTAACCGGTGAAAATATGGATGAACTTACTCCAAACGGTAAAAAAGTTTACGATGCAATGAAAAAGATTGGCGCATCATCTGAGGACAAAATGAAGACGGCAGATGATATTATGAAGGCAGCCTCTGTAGGCAAGGCCATAGTAGCTGCGGCTCTTCAGGAGCTCACCAACAAGGGTTTTGCCAAGAGAGTCGCAAGACAAAAGAGCGCGGGCTATTTTTTGACTAAGTAATTCTTTTTTCATTTTAAATTCGCTCAATATAATTCTATATAAAATGTAAAAGATGCTTCTTAATTGCTTCGCATTGTAGATATTACCGTCGATTCATATGGACATTAGGAACGTTTCTTGAGCGCAGAGAAATATATTTTATTAAACATATTCTGATCCAGAATGCTTCTGGATATTCCAAAGATAAAACTGTAAAACCTTCTTTACTCTTATCCCCCATCAAAAAATTATATACCTCCCGATGAAATATTACGTTCAAGCACACTTGGAATTGACGCCACCAAGGGCTGTTATCAGCTGGATAGTGGCATCCTCAATCGAAGTGTAAGTACTGAGATGCGAATAGACGGTTGAAGGTAATACAGAGCTTGACAGAGACGGGTACATGAACCAGAAGTGAACATATGTGCCATCCGGTCCGGTCAATATTACCATTGTGACTAAATGCCCAGATAGCTCAGCTATCGGTTGGCTCTGGTTCTGTTCGTTCACCTGTGTTTCCCACTTCTTTGCGACCTGGTAAACGCTGTTCGGAAGATTATTCTGCAAAAAGTTTAGACCAAAGCTGATCCTGTCATTATTCGCAATTGGTTGGTTTGTTATGGATCCGGTCAGCGTCTGATTGTATACATACAGGGAAGTGAAATTGAATGGAACTCCGCCGTAACTGAATGGTATAGTCTCCCCCTTCTCACCCATTGCGGAACCTGATGAGTTGTTAAGAAACAGCAGACCTGGAGTACCGGCAATTGATTCATGCAAAACCACATCAGAGGTTATGTTTCTTGTTCCATTTATAAGATTGTATAAGACCCATGAATTATCCGCGCCTATCGGGCATCCATACCATGATATGAAATAAATTGCATTCTGAGAATCGTTCAGGAGATCGCTGCTTGATACCTTGTAGTACTGTGCCAGAGGCAGGGCCTGCTTTGGTTTCTCAAGAGCTGGTATCTCGAAAGCAGATACTATTACAATAACTACAATAACCACTGCAATAATAGTATACAGGTATTTTCTTCCTGCAGCCATGGTAAAGTAATGTAAATCTATATATTTATTTATTACTATATACGCAAAAATTGCATTGTCCTTATTCTTTACTCAAATTCAGGTCCCACTTGAGTTTTCGGTTTTTATTCTATCTTAAGCGGGACAGCGCCCGCTCTATAGATACTTCGCATAATCCAGGTATGCAGGTACCTCATAAAAACATTAAAATTTGAATGCTTATAGACTATTTATGCTTAAATACCAACTGTAACCAAAAATTAGCCGAAAGGTAATTATATTAAACTTTCCTATTCTAAACGTATCAGAATACGATGAAAACTTTAATACTTAACGTGGACAGGGATAACGATTATGGGGACAAGGCGCAAATCGAGGGGCCGGTAATTGGTTATTCTGAATGCTACGCAGCCGCTGTTAAACTTGTCAGCATAGACCCGGAAGATTCTGATGCAAATGCATTATTCGGGGCACTTAAGATATATGAGGATATGAAGAAAAACGGTGAAGACGTGGAGATCGCCCTTGTTACCGGTGATAATGAAGTTGGTTCAAAATCCGACATGATGATTGCAGCCCAGCTGGACGAAGTTCTTGCAAGCGATCAATTCGACGACCTTATCCTCGCCACGGATGGTGCTGAGGATGATTACATAATGCCGCTAATTCTGTCAAGAATTAAGGTAAAGTACGTCAAGCACATTATAGTGCGGCACAACCAGAACATTGAGTCTATCTATTATTACATCGTGAAGGCACTCAAAGACAAAAAAATTGCAAATAAATTTCAGGTTCCGCTGGGACTTGTTTTTCTTACTTATGGGGTTGTAGCTCTTTCTGTAATAATCTTTAATCTTATATCTTCAAGAAGCATAAACTCTATCGGTGGACCTGGATCTGCAGCTCTTACATTCGTTGCTTTCATACTTGGCGTTTACTTCATTGAAAGGGCATTTGACCTTGGCGAGCGTGGTTTAAAATTCGTGAAGTCAATCCGTCAGTATGCTGAGGACACAAGAATTTCTTTCGTGTCATACATAATAGCCTTTTCTCTAGTTTTTGCCGGTATTGCATCCAGCTACGTCATAACAATATCGACACCGCATCCACTTCTTGACTCACTTCTCCTGTTTGTGTCCTATTTCACATGGTGGTTTTACGGTGCAATCCTTGCCAGGGAGGGTGGCATAGCTGTTGAGATGCTCGTAAATGGAAAAACAGGAATTGGTAGAAACATCTATGCGCTTCTTTTCTCGCTTTCTGTGGGGTTCATAGTTTATGGTATGATAAATTACATAAGGTATGTATTAAGATATATCTCCTTCGGGTCTGCGGTCGTGAACATTTCTCTCCTGATCCTAGGGCTGGTCCTTGCTGTCTCATCTTCGATAGCTCATCGTTATTATGCTGAGACCCACAACCTGGGTTCAATAGGAAATATCCAGAAAGACATTTTCAATGGAAAATAGTTGTATCTATCCATCAGGTCTGGACAAAAAACTGCTTAGCGAAATAGAAAACATTATGCAGAAGATCTTCAGCCAACTGGCTTTAGACAGGTACCTTGATTATCAGTCATCGGTGCTATTATGCAGGATGCTTCAAAGCGCTAGGAGGGGACTTCCAGATCTATCAAATTTCATTGGCAAATCCTCTGTCATAATCGGGCCTTACGATCTATCAGGCAACAGGCCGAAAATTGATCAGGGGACAACTGTGATCGTTGCAGGGAGCTCAGTTGAGAATTATAATTTGCCTGAACCGCCTGCTTTCATTGTAACAGACCTCGATGGAGATCCTGAGAAACTTTTTTCATACTCAGGAAGTGGCTCAACTGTCGTGTTGCATGCGCATGGCGATAACATTCCTAAGATTATTGAATACTTCTCAGAAATCAAGGGGCCAATAATTCCATCCTGTCAGGTATACGATCATGCGCCTGTCAATAACTTTGGCGGTTTTACGGATGGTGACAGAAGTGTCTTTTTTGCAAACTTTCTCGGATCTCCGAAGATTGATGTATATGGTTTTAACTTTGAGGATCCTATAGCAAAGTCAAAGGACCTGCTGGAAATAAAGAGAAAGAAACTTAAATTTGCAGGTGAATTAATTGGCTTCCTAGAGGCATACAGATCTCGGACCTATGGCGATCAAAATATTATTTTTCACCCATGATCCGGCCATCTCTGTACCTTGTGGCGAAATTGACGCTGTCCATCTTTAAGCATGCCTCGATATCGTCTGAAAAACCCATCATTCTCAGCCTTTTGGCACCATTGCAGTTTCTGACTCTGTCAAGTGTTTCCTCTGCATCCGTGTGCCTTCCCTCAATTTCCTCTTTCAGGAAATTAGCATATATCTCATCCTCAACGGCAGCCCCATCGGGTCTTCCTGACATGAAGAGACTGATGTCTTCATTAGTTTTCATCAATGCTTCAAGTGATGCAGAATGATTGATGAAAGATGCAGTATAAACGAACGATGCCATTTTTATCTTCTGCAGAACCATGGTACCATTTGTTGATGTGAAAATTACAGTTTTATCCTTGAGATCTGCACTCAAAATTTCATGTGGGGAATTGCCGATATCGAATCTTGGTATCCTGAAACCGTATCTCTCTCCAATGAGCAGAGAACCCGGTATCTTCTTTTTCAGGTTCCTTGCCTCCTTCACTGTTCTCGTGGGTATGACCTCGGTCGCGCCCCTGTCAAGGATTATAGGAATCGAGCTTGTGGATCTGAAAATATCTATGAGGGCGGCAGTTCCAGTAACTGGACCGGAGAATTTTCTACCGTTTACTATTTTAACATGCAGAAAGACGCACCTTGCTGTGAATTCTTTCTACAATATATAATTCATCTTTCATTCTTGCATGGCTTTTCCATCCCAGATCCAATAAGAATAAAGTTAATGATTACCCTCGCTATGCACCCGGGTACCGAAGGTATTAAAATGGCTCAAACAGTAAGTTTAATGGTAGAAGGTGGAAAGGCATCAACCGGTCCACCACTTGGTCCT
>JAJZLW010000002.1:13762-17225 GCA_021850505.1 Thermoplasmata archaeon | reverse complement strand
TGAAATTTCCAGTATTAAGGTTGATGCCGAAGAGATGGTACTCGGCTGATAAGGACGTGTTTATAGACGCAAAGGACTGCTCTGCGCTAGCGGACGAGTTGAATTTTGCCACGGAAATCAACAGATATCCTCCACTTGATGTGTTGTAATATCTCGATTGTGAGCTTTGGCTTCCTTTTGTTGAAGACGTGGAAGAGGATGATGTTGATGATGACGTATAATTCTGCTTGGTTATCGAAGACGCCTGATTTTGAGAAATAAAACCAGAATGCGGACCTACAGGAATAACATAAACGAAAAGTAAAATTACTATTACCACTAAAACAGCCAGCACAGCTATATTTCTCTTTAAATGACTTTTTGCCACGCAATCTGATCCTGATGTGTAATATTACTTTTTGCAAGATGTGTTGATGGCAGAAAAGGATCTGAATACTGCGGTTTTTATTGGCTCTGCATTGAAGTAACTCACGAGGCAAAGATTACTGGTTAAAATATAATGAGATAAGAATCTTTTATAACGGGAACAGGATGCTCTTCCATGGGTCTTGGAAAAAGAGATCTTTCTAGGAAGAAAAAAAGTCTTGAGGATAAGCTCTCGGAACTTCAGGAGAGGGCACGTAAGAGTCCTCTCAATAAGCAGTTGCAGGAAGAGATAAAGGAACTGCAGAAAAAAATAGAAAAGGCATAACTTTCTTAAAAATAACGGTCTTGAAATTCATTCGGCAAAAATTCCATCATCAATCTAATTGTTGATTCTACTGTCAAGATAATGTATGACTTTTGCAGAATTAAATTGGTCAAACCTTAAATAAACTTGTTTCTTCCAGATTCGTGGAATCTCAATACGAGCAGGTTTACAAAAAGCAGCATTATTCGATTGTGGGTAAACATTCAGCAGTTAAAGTCTGTCACTGGACAAAAAGCGAGCTGAGAGGTGGCGAAGGCTGTTATAAGGGAACGTTTTACGGCATAAAGTCACATCAGTGCGTTCAAATGACTCCTGCCGTCAATTCGTGCACTGAAAACTGCTCTTTTTGCTGGAGATTCCAGGGATTTGACGGAATGCACATATCAGATGAGGACGATCCTGAGTTCATTCTCGAGGAAAGCATCAAAGCACACAAGAAGCTCCTGACTGGTTTCAAGGGGAACCCCAAGGTTCCTTTGGAAAAATGGGAGGAGTCTCAGAACCCAAAGCACATCGCAATTTCGCTGACAGGGGAACCAACACTTTATTCAAGACTGGGGGAATTTATTGCGCTTGCTCGAAAGAGAGGGATATCGACCTTTCTGGTAACTAATGGTACACTACCTATGGTGCTTGAAAGACTTGACCCGCTTCCTACCCAGTTGTATGTTACAGTCGCTGGACCGAACAGGAAAATTTTCAATGAAGTTCTTAACCCTGCTATTGGAAATGCATGGGAGAATTTCAATAAAACGCTTGATTTGCTCCCTTCATTAAACACAAGGAAGGTTATAAGACATACACTTGTAAAAGATGTAAATTTTCCTTTCCTGGAGGAATATACTGAGATGGATAGGAGGGCAGACCCGGATTTCATAGAGTCAAAAGGGTACGTTCATGTCGGTGCTTCCATAGCGAACCTCAGTTCAAGCAATATGCCTTCGCATGATTCTATCGTTGAATTTTCAAGAGCCCTTGCTGACAATTTAGGCTATATATATACAGCTGAGAGGAGAGAGAGCAGAGTCGCACTAATCTGCAAGGACCCTTCAAAAGCAAAGATTGATTTTTCTGCTATATGATGGTTTTATTGCAATGAATTCACCGCGTTTCTGAAATTGTCTTCCGGCATCTGGTTTTAATATCTAATTGCAGTGTGGGTGATTATGAACAGAGGAATAAGGTCATTATTATTCACGTCAATGGGGCATTTTTCCAATGACGGAAATTTTCTTCTTTTCCCGGTTCTTATTACTTACTATAGTCTCATCCCGGGAATCAGCCTGATTCTATTGGGTGCTATTGCAATAATATATAATGCACTTTCAGGTTTACTGAGCACACCAATCGGTCGTTTTGCAGACAGAACTGACCGTGACGCTTTCCTGCTTGCGCTTGGAATTGGAATAAACGGCATCTCAGTTGGCGCCTTCGCAATTCCGTTCCTTGATTATTCACTTACGGTTCCTTCAATTGTAGTGGGCTCAGTTCTTCTTGGCCTTGGACAGTCATTCTACCACCCCATCGGAGCAACTATCATTACAGAGAGTTTTGAAAGGAAAGTGGCTACCAGAATGCTCGGCATAAATGGTTCTTTCGGCAGCATAGGAAGAGCAGTATTTCCGACAATAATCGTAGCGGTCATGCTTGTTTTTGGAGATGCAGACGGCCTGTTTCTCATAATGTTTTATCTGCTGATTTTCGCCATTATAATATATTCTGGCCTCAGGAAGTTCAGGAGAAACCCTGACAGACCAAAAAAAGAAAAATCCGGTTCAACGGCTGAGAGCAAATCATTAGTCAGAAAATACTCAAAATTCCTTTACATTCTCACAATGGTGGTATTTATCAGGGCCATGTTTCTTTCAGGGACGATTACATTTGTCCCGACTTTTCTCACAAGCGTTTATCAAAGCAGAACCTTGGCAGTTGCAATCGTAACAATTAGTTTTGTCACAGCAGTATTTGGGCAGCCTTATTTCGGTTCCCTTACAACGAGATACGGAGGGAGAAAAATAGTCACTTTCACTACCATAATATCAGGAATATCTTTTGCATTTTTCCTTTATTTCTCGAGAGACATTATATTGAGCGGGATCTCTTTTGCAGTCTTTGCGTTTGTTACTTACAGCGGTTTTCCTGTCCTGCTCGGCTATGTTGGCCAGGTTGTTCCCAGGGAGATATCAACAACTTCAAATGCTCTCGTGTGGGGTTTTGGAAATACTCTTGGAGGTGCTGTAGGTATAGCAGTTATTGACGGTTTCAAGGTCTTTGTCTCGCTTTATTATTCCCTGACCCTTATGCTTATATTTGCTCTTGCCGCAATAATAATGCTTCCACTCATACCTAAAGGTAACAGCCTTCCAGAAATTGAAATACGGGGAAAAACGCCCAATCCATGAAAGATGGATTTCCAAATTTTTCATCCCTTTCTATACATGCAGGAATCATAATTCTATTCAAAGATGATTCGAAGGAAACAATAACCTAGTAGCATGTAATACCATTAATTGTGATAACATGGACTTTACTTTAACTGATGAACAGCGGCAACTGAAGGAAACTGCCAGGGACTTTTGTGAGAAGGAGATAAAGCCAAGAATAAGGCAGATGATCAAGGAGAGAAAAATCCCGCCTTCGATATACGAAGGGCTGTCAAAAATGAATTTTTTAGGAATGACCATACCTGAAAAGTACGGAGGTATTGGTGCAGATGCTATTTCAACAGGAATAGTTGCAGGGGAGATCGCAAGAGCTGACCCGACGGCTTCA